>DATNDF010000186.1 GCA_035607015.1 Candidatus Angelobacter sp.
CCAGTTGCACGAGTTCGCGGTCGGCAATATGCGTGAGCGGCTGGAACTCACCCGCGCAAGGGCGGAGCCGAGGGAGCGAGATCGTCAGTTGCGCTTTCCAGCAATTTCGCAGGAGGTAACCCGCGTGCGCCGCAACCGCGAGCGCTTCGAGCCGCCAGTCGCTCAACCCGAACAACGCGCCGATGCCGAGTCGGCGGAAACCCGCTGCGTAAGCGCGCTCTGGCGTTTCGAGCCGCCAGTCGAAGTTTCGTTTCGGCCCCGCGATGTGCATCTCGCCATAAACCGCGCGATCGTAAGTTTCCTGATAAACCACGAGTCCATCCGCGCCGGCCTGGACGATCGGCTCGTAGTCCTCCGTTTCCATCGGCCCGACTTCGAGCGAGATGCTGGGAATCTCCTCGTGCAACGCGCGGACGCAGTCGGCCAGATAATTTCCGGAGACAAACTTCGGATGTTCGCCCGCGACGAGCAGCAGGTTACGAAAGCCCTGGTCCTGAAGCTCGCGCGCTTCACGTAGCACTTCGTCCACGGTGAGCGTCACGCGCGTAATCGGGTTGTCACGGGAGAACCCGCAGTATTTGCAGTTGTTGACGCATTCGTTGGAAAGATAGAGCGGGGCAAAGAGGCGGATGACTTTGCCGAAGCGCTGTTGAGTCAGCGCCTGTGAACGGCGGCAGAGTGGCTCCAGTAATTCGCTTCCGGCCGGGGAAATTAAATGAGCGAAGTCAGCCAGCGACAGGCTCGAACCCGCCACGCTGTCGCGCACGGCGTCCATCGAAGCCGTTTGCGCCCGGCGCAACAAATCGGCGAGCGGCAGCGCGTTGAACGCGGTGACAAAACTCATCACCGGCAACGTAGCAAACGAGTCGCGTATGTCGAGAGTGGAGGGCTCCGCCTCGTCGGGGGCCCCGTCCAGAACGGGGAAGTCAGGGCACCGACAAAGCGGTGCCCTCCAGGTGCATGGTCTTTTCTTCTCCGAGTGGGGCCGGGGTTCATGCTTCACCATGTTTGCGGGTCAAGGGAGCCTGAAGGCTGAACCCCAACTGGCTGTCAAACAGACCGAAAGGCCCTTGCCTCAGGTACGGACGGTGGTTTTGACATTCCCCCGACCATCTTCTAGCTTTCGCGCGCACATGAACGTTTTGCGACACACGGACAAGGGGTTCGCTGCGAAGCTGCGCCCGCTCGCGACACACAGCAGTTTGTTTGACCCGGTCATCGAGGAGCGCACGCGCGTCATCCTGCAGGACGTTTACACACGCGGCGACGCAGCGTTGCTCGAACTGACGGAGCGCTTTGATGGCGCCAAATTGACGGCCCATCAACTGGCGATCACGAAAGCGGAGCTGGTTGGAGCGTCGTTGCGAGCCGATGAATCCCTGCGCGCGGCGGTTGAAGTGACGCGAAGGAACGTCGAGTTTTTCAGCAGGAAATCGCTCCGGAAAAAATGGTCGGCGAAGAATGCGCAAGGGGCGAAGGTCGGAGAGAAATTCGATCCGTTCCGGCGCGTCGGCATTTACATTCCGGGCGGCACCGCTCCGCTGGTCTCGACGGCGTTGATGACCGTGACGCTGGCGAAGGTCGCGGGTTGTCCGGAGATCGTCGTTTGCACGCCGTGTGGCAAAGATGGCGCAATCAATCCGGCGCTCCTCTATGCTGCACGTGTGGCGGGCGCGACGGAGATTTACCGCGTGGGCGGCGCGCAGGCGATTGCCGCGATGACCTATGGCACGCCGACCATCCGTCACGTGCAAAAGATTTTTGGTCCCGGCAACGCGTACGTGGTGGCGGCGAAACGATTGCTGTTCGGCCACGTGTCGGTTGATTTGTTGCCCGGCCCCAGCGAAGTGCTGGTGCTCGCGGATGACACCGCGAACGCGCGATTCATCGCCGCCGACTTGCTGGCGCAGGCCGAACACGGGTCGGGCCACGAGCGCGTCTGGCTGGTGACAACCTCCGCGCCGCTCCTGCGCAAGGTGGAACGGGAGATTGAGCGGCAACTGCCGAAACTGTCGCGCCGTGAATTCATTAGCCGCGCGCTGGCCAACAACGGCTGGCTGATTCAAGTGAAGTCCATCGAGCAGGGGATCGAACTGGTGAACCGGCTTGCGCCGGAGCACTGCGAAGTGATGACGCGCAATGCGGCGAAAGTGTCGCAACACATCGTGACGGCGGGCGCGATTTTTCTTGGTCCGTGGTCGCCGACGGTGCTGGGCGACTATGTTGCTGGACCGAGTCACGAACTGCCGACGGGCGGCGCGGGTGCGTCGTTTGCCGGTCTGACCGTGGACCAGTTCCAGCGCCGCACCAGTGTAGTGGAATATAATCGTGTCGCGCTCAAGAAATCGCTGGCGACGGTGCGAAAATTTGCCGAGGTTGAAGGTCTGGATGCGCATGGGAAGTCGGGGGAAGTGCGGATAAAAACTTAACGGGCAATTAAACGACGCCACTAGCATGAGCCCAAACGACGGCTTCTTTTCGGCTCTTTACTACCCTTCAATTGAGTTTACTGACCCCCGTTGGCTGTGGGCATCTTCTTTAGTCTGGGACAGGATTTATCGAATCGTTCCGAAAGACTACACTGCTAAAGACAGCGACAATGTAAAGAAGTTGTGCGAGTCCGGTGAAATCGGCACTCCTCTCCACCCTGACGCCTATGCTAAAGACGTATCAGAACAGTTCCTCCGAAAACTTAAAACAAGACGTTGGAATGCCGCTGCTCTTTCGATGGATGTTGATAAGGAATATGCGCGCCTGCACGAAGACAAAGTTGATGTGCAGTTGCGGAAAATGATTGTTGCTCAAGGCAGCACTCAATCACGGGGTAAATGGCTCTATGTGCCGACAGAGTTCGCATCGCTCTACATGACTTACCTTGCGAATCACATGAGCGAAAAGAACGGACTCAGCTTAGTTACTGATGTCGCTCCAGCTTGGACAGGCGCAACTTATTTCAAATTTGACGGTATGGTCGAAGACTGGCCACGTGAAGAACTGCCGCTTGTTTTGGCCGCGCTGGTTGTTCGCGATTTTGTTCCGACTAACATATTGAACATCGCGCCAGAAGCACTGCTCTCCTTTCGTGAAAAATACTTGGACGAGCGACGACGGTTTGTGAAGGCAGTCCGAACATCCGCAAATGCATTGGCAAACTGCCACGATGTGAAAGTAGCAAGAGACGTTTATGAAGACATGAAGCGGGACATAGCAGCTTCAATGGAGGATTACAAACGGAGCATGGATATTCTGAAAGTGGAAGGATGGACTGGAATGAAGACAATCGTCTTTCCTGCAATGACGGGCGTGATTGGGAAACTTATCTCGTTAGAACCAACGCAGCTCGCGATTTTGTCTGGGACAGGACTCGCGATGGGTGCGGTCAGTGGGTTGGCTGGCATGAAACAGAAAGGGAAAAGATTATCGAAAGAACATGATTACTCCTATTTGGTTAATCTCCAGAGGGAATGGCAAAAATGCTGTGGCGGCGAGGACTGGAATTATTTTCTATGTAGGCAAATGGAAGAGTTCATAAACGATTAAGCTCTTATGAATCTGCGTGGAGCGCCTTGTTATTTTGAAATGAACAAGACCGGCTTGAAGAATTTAATTCGCCCGCTCGTGCGTGGGTTGCACGCCTACGTTCCTGGTGAGCAGCTAAAGATCAAAGGGCTGATCATGCTCAACACGAATGAGAATCCATATCCGCTGTCGCCGGCACGGATGCGGTCGGGCTGGGGATTGCTTTCCTTGCCAAAACCTCCTTGTTTCAGTTAATCTGTCAGGATGAAATTAAAGCTGACCGCCGTTTACCGTCGCTTTCCTGAAGGTTACGCCGCGTTCGTCGAGGAGTTGCCGGGGGCCAATACTCAGGGCGCCACGTTGGAGGAAGCGCGCGCTAATCTGGCGGAAGCTGTCGTGATGGTGCTGGAAGCCAATCGTGAGTTGGCTGAGGAGGAGTTGCGCGGTCAGGAAGTCATTCGCGAGCCGTTGTCGCTGGGCGCGGCATGAAACGGCGGGATCTCATCCGCCATCTGGAACGTCATGGTTGCGAGTTTCTTCGCGAGGGCGGCAATCACACTATTTGCGTTAATCGGGCGAAAAAGAAGGTTTCGGCAGTCCCACGTCATCGCGAGGTCATCGAGTTTACGGCTCGAAAGATTTGCAAGGACCTGTAGATTCCACAACCGTGAAGAATCGGCGCCTCATCCGCGGTCTCGTGCGCGAATTACACGCCTACGTTCCCGGCGAGCAACCGAAGATCAAGGGGCTGATCAAGCTCAACACGAATGAGAATCCCTATCCGCCATCGCGAAAAGTGCTGAGGGCGGTGAAAGCGGCGGTGGGCGGACGGCTTCGGTTGTATCCGAATCCTACCGCGCAGCTGCTGCGGGAGAGGCTCGCAGAGTTTCACCGATGCAAGCCGCAGAATATTATTGTCGGCAACGGTTCAGATGAGTTGCTGGCGCTGGCGACGCGGGCGTTTGTGGAACCGTCGGAGTGCGGCCTTCCAGGCCGCAGCGCGTCCGTTCGCAGAGAGCCGCGCGGAAGTGTCGGAGACATCCTTCAGGGTGGAGCTGCTGCGGCCCGGAGGGCCGCACTCCAATCACGTTCCGTCATCCAATACTTCACTCCCTGCTACTCACTCTATCCGGTGCTCGCGGATATTCACGGTGCTCTTAGGAATCCTGTCCCGCTCAAGCCGGATTTCTCCATGCCGACGGTCAAAGAGTTACAGCGCGGCGGTCGTTGCGACTTTCATGGCGCTCTGACGTTGATTACCACACCAAACGCGCCGAGTGGCCGCGGCTATTCGACCGCGGAGCTCGAATCGCTTTGCCGCGCGCAGAAGGGCGTCGTCATTCTCGACGAAGCTTACGTGGATTTCGCCGACGAAAACGCGCTGAAACTCGCGTTAAAATATCCGCACGTCATCATCTCGCGCACGTTTTCGAAGGCTTACTCGCTCTGCTTTCAACGCATCGGCTATTTCGTCGGTCATCCCGAACTCATCGCCGCACTCGATAAGATTCGTGACAGTTACAATGTCAATGGCCTCGGACAAGTGGCGGCGCTGGCGACTCTCGGCGATCTGACCTACTATCGGAAGAATTTTCAACGCATCATCGCCACGCGCGAGCGAACGGCGAGGGAATTGACGGCGCTTGGTTTTCGAATTTATCCGAGCCAAACCAACTTTTTACTGGTGCGTCCGCCGGTTTTGTCCGCCGAGACCTGGCTGCGAAAGCTGCGCGAACGGAAAATCCTTGTCCGTTGGTTCAATTATCCGGAGACGAAGGATTATCTCCGCATCACTGTGGGCAGCGAGACGGAGATGGACGCGCTGCTGAAGGGAGCGCGCAGGATTCTGTCGAGCTAACGGCGACGGGCTGCGGGTGCCGCCAACGTTTTCCTTTTCTCGCCAGCGCTTCTTCGCTAAACAACCGGCGTGTATCTGGAATACTACGGCCTCAAGGAACCGCCGTTCGACCTGACGCCGAACCCGCGGTTTCTGTTTTTCAGCGCGAAGCACCGCGAGGCCTTCAACCATCTGCTGTACGGCATCCGCGAACGGAAAGGGTTCGTGCAACTGACCGGCGAGGTGGGCGCGGGGAAGACGACGGTGTGCCGGGCGATGCTCGAGGCATTGGGTGGCTCCTGGGCCAGCGCGCTCATCTTTAATCCGCCGCCGGATCCGGACCTGCTGGTCAAGGCGGTGGCCATCGAATTCGGAATCGAGGTGGCGGGACTTGGCGTGCTGGAGACGCGCGCGATGCTCAACGAGTTTCTGATCGGACAGGCGGCGACGGGCCGCGACGCAGTACTGATCATCGACGAAGCTCAGAACCTGAGTAACGGCCAGCTCGAACACATCCGCCTCCTGTCGAACCTTGAAACAGAAGACCGCAAGCTGCTGCAAATTGTTTTGATGGGTCAGCCCGAACTGCGCGACCGTTTGAACGACCACGGCCTGCGCCAGTTGCGGCAGCGCATCACGGTGCGTTATCATCTGCCCGCCCTGACGCGCGCCGAATTGTGGCCTTACATCGAACATCGGCTGGTGGTTTCCGGCGCCACAGGAACGTTTTACTTCACGGCCGGCGCCTTGTGGCGGGTTTACAACTACAGCGGCGGCATTCCACGGCTGGTCAACGCAGTATGCGACAAATGCCTGCTCGCCGGCTATGTCGAGCAGCGTGATGGCATTGATTATCGCATGGTCGGTCGCGCCATCCGCGAACTCGAAGGCAAAATCGACGTATGAGTTTAATCAACGACGCCTTGAAGCGCGCGCGACAGGCGAGACCGCAAAATCCTTTTGACGGCCAGCCTGTGGCGCCACTGCAACCGGTGGATTATGCTGCGCGGCCGAATTGGATTTTCCGGATGATCATCGGCCTGCTGGTGCTGGGGTCACTGACTGGAGCGGGTTGGTTCTTTGCAAAATGGTGGAGCAGCGGTCCCGAATCACGGGGAAGCGTCCGCGCTGCCGCGGAACCGGCTTCGGCGGAGCCGGCGAAATTGAAACGGCATGACAGGCAGCCGATCAAAGTCAGTACCAACATCATCGTGCGTACGAATCGCGCCGTCGCCGTTTCAGCGGAATCGGCGCCGGAATCAGCAGCGACAAATCCGGCGGGAATCACGCTGCCGACCAGCGCCGCAACCGTGGCGACGGAGACGAACGTGGCCGTGCCGCCGGCCCCGCCTTCGCCATTCGCGGACCTTAAGCTGCAAAGCATCATTTATCGCGAGGACAAGCCCGCGGTCGTCATCAACGGCGAGATGCTGTTCGTCGGCGACGAAATTCGCGGGGCGCGCGTGACGGGGATAGAACGTCAGTCCGTCACCGTTGAACGCAAAGGCGAAACGAACGAACTGCGCCTGCCCCGGCTGTAGGTTCAAAACGTCCGATGTCGGCTGGCTCACCGTGTGAATGCAATGTTCAAGAAGCTCGAAGCATCGCCGGCGCTCGTTCGTGTCGTTCCATTTGCCGCTTTTGTCGCGCTGACCTTTTGCCAGGGAAAATTCGGGGCCACTTCACCCTATTGGTTTTACCTGGGCAAAACGATCGTCGGGGCGTGGTTGATTTGGGTCGTCCGGCCGTTCGTTGTTGAGATGAAGTGGAAGTTCAGTTGGGAGGCCGTCGGTGTAGGCGTCGCGGTTTTCGTGATTTGGATCGGTCTGGACGGTATTTATCCGAAATTCGGCACGGGCGCCGCCGATTGGAATCCACACACGACATTCGGCCAGGATTCGGCGCTCGCCTGGACGTTCATCGTTGTTCGCATTCTTGGCTCTTCGATTGTGGTGCCGCCGGTGGAGGAGGTTTTCTATCGTTCTTTTTTGTATCGCTACGTTGCGAAGCCGGACTTTCAGTCGTTGCCGGTGGGTCAGTTTGGCTGGACGCCGTTTCTGGCCACGTCGGCGGTTTTTGGATTCACGCATCATGAATGGCTGGCAGGCATCTTGTGTGGCTTTGCCTATCAGGGCCTGGTTTGTTGGAAGAAACGGTTGGGCGACGCCATGACCGCTCACGGCATTACGAACCTTCTGCTGGGTCTGTGGGTGGTCTGGCGCGGAGCCTGGCATTTCTGGTGAGCGTTCCCTGCATCATTTTTGAGGATGAGCACCTGCTGGTGATCAACAAACCTGCGGGAATGAACACTCATGCACCGTCGCCTTTCGCGGGCGAAGGCATCTACGACTGGTTGCGGCATCGCGAGCCACGATGGGCGCGGCTGGCGATCATTCATCGGCTCGACAAGGAAACCTCCGGAGTGATCGCGTTTTCGAAAACGGAAGCGGCGAACCGCTCGTTGACGGAACAGTTCACCCGGCGCGAGGTGCGGAAGAAATATCTGCTATTGACCGACCGGCCTGTAAAACGGGAGGAGTTCACCGTAAAGTCGGCATTGGTTCGCGTCGGCGATAAATACATGAGCCGTCCGCTGGCCAGTGGCGGCGAAGCAGCGGAAACACGGTTTCGTGTGCGCCGATCCAGGCCCGGCAACACGCTGTTGGAAGCCGAGCCGGTGACGGGCAAGACGCATCAAATCCGTGTTCACGCGGCCGAGAATGGGTTTCCCGTCCTCGGCGACGCGCATTACGGCGGCACGCCGACGACGCGTGTTTATCTGCATGCGCAGGCACTGGCTCTGAAACATCCAACGACCGGCGAGGTGATGACGTTCACCGCGCCGGAGAATTTTTCTGCAGAATCGTGCGTGGCTTTGCGTTCGGCCCTCTGTGACGAGATGGAGACGAACGCCTTCCGGGTGGCGCATGGCGCGGCAGACGGCCGGCCGGGCTGGTACGTGGACCGGCTGGGCGATTTTCTGCTCTCGCAGTCGGAGCATTTGCCGACCGAAAAGCGGCTGGAGGTCATCGCTGGCTGGCTGAAATCATTTTCCTTGCGCGGGGCCTGTCACAAGAAGCTTCTGAAGAGCGTGCGCGGGGCGACCGTTATCGAGACCTCTCCCCAGCAAGTGCTCGGGGACCGCGCTCCGGAAGAATTCGTCGTGCGTGAGAACGGCCTCCGGTTCGCGTTGAGCTTCAACGAAGGTTATTCCTGTGGTTTGTTCCTCGACCAACGGGACAATCGGCGCCGGTTCCTGGTGAACCACGTCGCCGCGGGTTTTCCTTTGTTCGAGAGCGGCCCGGTCGGGATGGAAGTCCTGAACACGTTCGCTTATACCTGCGGTTTTTCGGTTTGCGCCGCGAAAGCGGGGGCACGCACCACCAGCCTCGATCTCTCGAAGAAATACCTGGAGTGGGGCAGACGAAACTTTGCGCTCAATGAACTGACTGCCGACGGCCACGACTTCATCCGCGGGGACGTCTTTGATTGGCTGCGCCGGCTGGCAAAAAGGCGCCGGCAATTCGAAGTCGTCATTCTCGATCCGCCCACATTTTCCCGATCGAAAGAGCATGGATCTTTTCAGGCCGGGAAGAATTACGGCGAACTGGTGGCGGCCGCGCTGCCGGTGCTGAAACAGAACGGTGTTTTGCTGGCTTCGGCGAATGCGGCGAAACTCGCCCTGGAAAAGTTTCGGTCACAAGTCGTGTCCGCGATTGCTTCGGCGCGGCGAAGGATTCTGCAGCAACATTATGTTCCGCAGCCTCCGGATTTTCCCATCACGCGCGAGGAGCCGGCCTATTTGAAAACGCTTTGGTTGAGGGTGGCCTGAAACGGTCACACCATCACTCGGACAGGGGCTATTTCTTTTCCCGGTCCAGCGATCGCGAAATGATGCTCGGGCGCGGCACGTAGCGAATGCTGCGGACGTAAAGCCACGCCAGGGTTAGCGCGACGAGCAACAGCGCGGCCGCCGCCAGCAGGTATTTCCAGCCGGTCGATGCCGCCTCCGGCTGGAGCACGGCGGCAGTTTGAGGTGACGCTGAAGGCACTCCCGGAGCGTCAAGGGTGTGCTCTTCAGAAGGATTCACGGTTGGAATCGCGTCCCCGGACTGTTGCGGCGGGGTGGGGGTGGTTTTGGCGGGAACGGAAGCGTTCTCTCCGGCGGACGCGGTTCTGGTCACCGCCGGTTGTGGTGGAACGGTTGCGTCGCCCGGAGACGGACGCCCGTTGGGAACGGGCGCGGAGGCTTCCCCATTGGTTCTGGCCGGCTCGCTTTGCGGAGTGGTGTTGGTTCCACGAAGGATCAGCGGGCCAGGAGGCGCGGAGACGGTTGCGTTCGTCTGCTTTCTCTGGGCCTCGCGCAGCGCCTGTGAGATTTCTTCCACAGAAAGCGACCTTTTTGCCGGCAGCGGTTGCGACGTCACCCGGGCGTCCCGCTTCGTCCCTGTGCCGGCCTGCGTAGCAGAGGTGTTTGATGGGGTGTCCGGTTTTTTTGCAAGGCGGGGAACGAAAATAGGCTCACCTCCGGGACTCACGCCGTCCGCAGCCAACCGCCCGTCCTGCGCGACGAAGACGATAACGAAGGGCTTCTTCACCTTGCGCATTCCCGACGCGTTTTTGGAGAGAATCCCGTTGATCGAATCGTCAAAGGGAGACCCCTTCACAGGCTCGGTTCCGTCGGTGAAAAGAAACACCGTGAGGCCATCAGAGTTTTTTGCTTCGTCGCTGATCGCGGCCAGCACCTGGTCCAAATGCCGTTTCTTTTTTTTGTGGGGCTGGTCGCGGAGCAGGCGGAAAACGCGGTTCGCGACATCGCGCCGCTGTGGCGCATCCCATTTCTGGGCCGGAAAAATATTGGTGTGCAGTTGGTCGTCAAATGTCCACAGGCCCCAGGCATCGCCCGGTCGAATGCGTCCCCCGACGCCGCTCAGGATCAACTTGCTGACCGTGTCAATCGCGATGTCTTTCTGTCGCGACATCGCCGAGGACGTATCAACGACAAACAAATACCGGTAGGCCGGCCGCGCCTCGTTGACTTCGTCGGTGGGGTTGCCGGGCGGCGGAGCGTCTTGCGCAGACAGGTGGAGCGCAAGGCAGAAACCGAGGGCCGGGAGCGGGAGTTTCATCGACTTAACGTGTGCGTTGGAAGCGTTCGCGTTCCTTCCGGTTGTGCTGTTTCAATTCGCGATTCAGTTCGGTGAGCGTGCCTTCAATGGTTTGAATGAAATTCAAACAACTGGACGCCATCCCGCCGAGCGCAAGCACGGTGTCCCGCTCGGCGTAATCATCGGTGACCACCAACACTTCGCCGAACTCGCCAAGGCGGTGCGCGGCACGTTCGATGACGTCGTCGGCAGTCTGGCCGGCTTTGGAGTAAAGGATTTCCATCTCCGGCGCGGAGTCGACTTTCGGCGTCCCGGCCGGCGCACCTGCGCCGTCAAAAATGACCGTGATCGGCGTTCCGACGGCGTCCCGGTATTGCGTGAGGACGTGGATCAGTTCACGGCGCGCGGCCGCGGAATGACGTGGTCTGCCCGGCGCCAGCTTCGGCCAGTTGTGCAACAGACTATAGCCATCCACCAATATGCGAACAAGCGCCATCCCGGCAACGCTACCGTTGAACGGAGCAAATGGAAAATGCAAATTTCAAAGTGTGCGCTTTGTCCGCGGTTGAAAATGCTTCTGCTCGCTTCCCTGTTTCGGGCAATATTCCGGGATGCAATCGACTGAACCGGTTCCAGTGACCGTGCTGACGGGTTTTCTTGGCGCAGGCAAGACCACTCTGCTCAATCATCTGTTGACGCAAAACCACGGATACAAATGCGCCATCATTATCAACGAATTCGGCGCGGTGAGCATCGACAACCAGCTCGTGGTCGGCGCCGACGAGGAGATTCTGGAACTGAACAATGGCTGTCTCTGTTGCCGGGTCCGGCAAGATTTGGTCAAAAGCCTCGGCGACTTGTTCAAGAGGCAAAAACGCTTCGATTATGTGCTCGTCGAGACAACCGGCCTCGCCGACCCCGGCCCGGTGGCCCGGACATTTTTCCTTCCCGACCTTGCCAAATTGCTCCGGCTGGACGGCATTGCGACCGTCGCCGACGCAAAGCATCTGGAAGGGGAGCTGGACGACGCGCCCGAAGCCGCCGTGCAAATCGCTTTCGCGGACGTGATCCTCCTGAACAAAACAGATCTTGTTTCCGCGGCGGCCGCAATGCACGTCGAGGCCCGCATACGCAAGATGAATTCGCTCGCAAAAATATATCGCACGCAGAGGTCGCAGATTGCAGCAGGCAGCATTCTGGATATCAAGGCCCGCGAACTCAACACACCGCTCGAATCGCTCGGGTCCGGCGGACATGAAGGCCACGATCAAAACGGGCATCATTACGATCACGACGAGCGCGAACACGAGGAAAACACTCACGATCACGACGAAAGGGTGCGCTCGTTTTGCATCATGGAAGACCGGCCCCTGGATTTGAAGAAAACCGAATCCTGGATCGGCGGGCTGCTCGGCACGACTGGCGCGAACATTTATCGAAGCAAGGGCATCCTGCACATTCGGGGCCAACCCAAGCGCGTCGTGTTCCAGGGCGTGCAAATGATGTTCGACGCCACGCCAGAGCGGTTCTGGAAGCCGGAAGAAAAGCGCCAGACCCGGATGGTTTTCATCGGCAAGGGACTCGACGAGGCGGGAATTCGCGCCGGGTTTGAATCGTGCGTCGCGACCTGATCTTTGATGCGGAGGCACCGCGAGAAAGTTGAGGGAGGCGGGAAGATCGTTGAATCGTCGGCTCCGGCGATATCGGAGAATCAGGTGCCCTGTTCCAAGGGAAAATACGCTCCGGATTTGACGGCCAGCGCGGGCGGGACACGCTTCGTCCATAGACAAGACAAGGGGTCCAATGAGGCATCCTCATTTGTGCGGAAATCGCTCCGGCATGGCTGGTGCTAATCAGAACCTGGATGGCGAAGGCGGAACGCAGACCGCATCAGATCGCTGCTCTTTTTAACATCTGCGGGATCGAATCGGTTTGTGCTTTTTCCGATTCGCTCCCAGCCCAGCCCGCGCGCGGTTCGCATTCGCGATGGTGCAACCGCGCGCGTTTTTTTGCGGCGTGCGTTTTCAAATTCCGGAGGTGTTTCAGCATGACCAGCCATACTGCTGCCCAGAATTAAAACCAGACGATCAACGGCCGGGAGTAGTTCTTGGGGGACTCGTTTTCGCCGGCAAACCCCAAACGACAATCGGGCCGACATTGACGTAAGGGATGGCCATGACGAACATCGCGA
Organism: Candidatus Angelobacter sp.; assembly: GCA_035607015.1. Classification (NCBI taxonomy): domain Bacteria; kingdom Pseudomonadati; phylum Acidobacteriota; class Terriglobia; genus Candidatus Angelobacter; species Candidatus Angelobacter sp. Next base: position 12,656 of record DATNDF010000186.1, read on the forward strand.
ACATCCAGAATCCCAGGGATAAACGATTCCTGTCAGCTCCTTTGGCCGAGTCATGGGCCCACCGCGAGGCCGGCGTGCCCGCTATTGTCCGATCTGCGCCTTGTATTTGTCCGGTGACAGCAGGTCGTTCAATTCGGCAGGATTGTTGAGTTTGATTTTGAAGAACCAGCCGTTGCCGTAAGGCTCGCTGTTGGTCAGAGCGGGGTTGTCGGTGACTGCCTTGTTTACTTCCAAAACCTGCCCGCCGACGGGCGAGTAAATATCGCTGGCCGTTTTAACCGACTCCACCACGGCGCACGCTTCACCCGCTTTTACATGGCGTCCCACCGCAGGCAGTTCGACAAAGACAACGTCGGTCAACTCGTGTTGTGCGTGGTCGGTGATGCCGACGACGCCGGTGTCGCCGGCGACGCGGACCCATTCGTGGCTCTTGGCGTATTTGAGGTCGGAAGGAATGTTGGTCATAAAATCGTGCGCTCTGTTTAATCGGATGGAAAATTCTCGTCAAATCGGTTTCTTGTAAATCGGCTTTTGCACAACGACCGCCGGCGCGCGCTTGCCGCGGATTTCAATTTCAATCGGAGTGCCCGCCTTCGCGAACTCAGGCGGCACATAACCCATCCCGATGCCAATGCCCAGCGACGGACTCTGCGTGCCACTGGTCACTTCGCCTATTGGCTTCGTGTCCATACCACTGCTCCAGATTGAGTAATGAGGTCGCGGCGGCGCAGATTTGTCAGTCATCTTGAACGCTACGCATTTTTTGGAAACGCCCCTTTCTTTTTGCCCAGCCAGCACCGGGCGTCCGACAAAATCGCCTTTGTTAAGCGCCACGAAAAAACCAAGTCCCGCCTCGATCGGAGTTGTGTTTTCGTTCAGCTCCTGGCCGTAAAGCGGATAACAGACTTCTGTGCGCAACGTGTCGCGTGCGCCGAGACCGCACGGTTTCAATCCGAACGGCCCGCCAATTGCAAGGATTCTATTCCAGACCGTCTCGATGATATCGGCTGGCGCGATAATCTCAAATCCATCCTCACCTGTGTAGCCTGTGCGAGCTAATTGAACAGAAGTGCCAAAAGAAAAACTGGAGAATTGATTCTTTTTTAACTCGCCGGGTTTGGCCACAGGAGTACCCCCACCCCAAGAGTCCGCTACTGAATGTAAAATATCCGGTCGGGCTCTGAGAGTGATCGGAATACCGTCAGCCAATGAGTCACCTATGAACTGATCGATGAACTCTGCGACCCTTGGCCCTTGCACGGCAACGGCTCCAGTTCGATCCGAGATGTTGTCCAACGACATCCCAGTGCGATCAGGGAAGACTTCTAACTGCGTCTGAAACCATGCTACATCGCGGTCAATTCGCGAAGCATTTATTACCAAAAGATATGAGGAAATGCCGCTTCGGTAGACATAGAGATCATCCATCACCCCGCCCCTTTCGTTGCACATCAAAGTGTATTGAGCCTGCCCTACGAAAAGCTTGTTTAGGTCGTTAGTAAGAACTCTGTTCAAAAACCTTGGGGCTTCGGGGCCGTATACAAGCACTTCCCCCATGTGCGAGATGTCGAAGATGCCTGCGGCTTTGCGCACGCAAAGGTGTTCATCCATGATGCTCGAATACTGCACCGGCATTTCCCAGCCGCCGAATTCGATGAGTTTGCCGCCGAGTTTCTGATGCGCGGCGAATAACGGTGTTCGTTTCAGATTCATTTGAATTTGATAAATCAGACTATCGCAACCATCCCCAAATTGGCTGGGTAAAAAAACTGAGTGGCAGAAGGAGCAGGAAGCCCAACTTCAAAAACAAAACGTCACTTTTCTTCGTTGTAGTCGGTCGATTCACAAGAATTCGAAGGAATGCAATCCACCACATCAAAGCCGCGAGAACGACAACTCGAAGTGTTTCGCCGCCGTCCAAAATCAAGCCGGAAAGCGAAGTAAGGAGAGCTTGTAAAAGAAGCGTGTCTTTGGCCGCCTCGAAGTTTGTAGGACTCAGGCTGGTAAGTCGGCCTAAATCCTTTTTCCACCAAGCAATACTCACAACTTTACCCCCACTTCTCCGTCTTCATCTGCGCTTTTGGCACTTTCAAATCCGCAAGCACGACGTGCTCGGCGAACTCGACCAGCTCGTTCGGGCCGCAGGCGTAAAAGATAGTGTTCGACAACTCGTGAGTTTGCTCCTTCACCCACTCCGCAGTGATGCGCCCGCGCCGACCGGTCCACGGGTCCTGCGGGTGCAACCGCGTGCACGTGACGAAGAAGTTAAAGCGCGGGTTCTGCAACTGCAACTGGTGGAACTCGTCGTTGAAGATGACATCGTTTGTCGTGCGAACGCTGTAGAGCACAGTGATCTTCGTCTCCAGTTTGCGCTTGGTCGCCTCGCGCACGAAGGCCCGGAACGGCGTGACGCCTGAACCGCCGGCGATGCAGATCAAATGCTTGTTTGATTCGTACGCGGGCAGGAACCCTCCCGTGGGCGCAATGACGAACATCCTGTCACCCGCTTTCGCCCAGTCCACGATGCGCGTGCCCATCTTGCCGTCGCGCTTCACGGTGACTTCGTAAAAACCGCGGTCGAGCGCGCAGGACGACAGCGAGTAGGCGCGTTTGTAGTTGGGCGTATCGGGCCAGTAAAGGGTGATGAACTGGCCGGTCTTGAAATCAGGGTTATAACTGTCGGGCCACTTCAGCCGGATGGTCTTGGTGTCCGGCAACTCCATCGTCACCTTCTCGATCTCCATCTCGACGGTCTGTTTCGCCATAAAACGGTCCCGTAGCTTGGGAGAAACGCGGGCGGGTGTAAAGATTTGAGATTGTCTCGGTGAATTGTTAATTAACCTGGAGGATGCCATTCCTGTGCGTATTTGAGCAGCGTAGGAAACCGGGACCTATTGGCGGAGATAGTAGCTGAGCGGACCGATTCCGCTTCGTCTTCGTAGTTTCACTTCCTCAAATGGAAAGAGTCCAGAAACCTAAAGATATTGGTCGATGCCGCCGCATTAGTGCGAACCAGGCAGATTGTCGTGTAGAATCGGTCATCCGTGATATACATTCGCATTGTGACCAGATCAGCCGGAGGTCTGACAAATTGCAACTCGTGTGCGGGATGTCCATCAGATGCGAATTGCCTCTCTTTGAGAAGTGTGCTGTTGGTTCCAAGGGCAGTTTTCGTAGCTGCCGCGAAATATATCTCTGGATGCTCTTTGGCACGTTCACGTTGCTTGTCTGGAAGTTGAGTGAAGGCGACACAATACGCAACATTGGAACTTGGGTTAGATGTATAACTATGGACGACAACTTCTCCTGAACTGGTGGTCTGCTTTTCCTCTGAAAACTTCGGTTGGAACGGCATCAACGCCGAAAACTTCCCTTGTTTGGACGAGAATCTTATCCAGTCAGGTTCAGCAACAGCCATCGTCGTTGTCTTGGCGCAGCCCCAAAAAATCAGCACCGAAATCAGAAGAAGAAAAGCGGGGCGCATGAGAACCCTTCGAGGAACGATAATTGACACAGTCGAATGCGCTTAGACGAGCCCAGTTTTGGTCAGATTTGTTGTAAAACGGGCTGCAAAACGAGCTTTACCGTCCAATTATTATTTGTAACTCAATGATAGTAAATGATTGGAGCGGGTGAAGGGAATCGAACCCTCGTGATTATTACCAAAGTGGATTCATGCGAAATCCCATGGTTCAAGGACGAAAGTGAGGCGAAACGTCACCATTCCAAGCCACCGGATGGACTCGGAGCGAACTCATCACCACTGGATATCACTCCCGGCCACGCCTTGCTGCGTGAAGCGTTGGAACTGACCGGCGGACATGCCGCCCATCACGTCGTCGTTTACGATCTGCCAAACCGGGAAGCTGGTCGCGGGCTGGAACTCGAAGATGATTGTTTCGGGGGCGGCGTCAGCTTTCATCGTAAAGAAAAATCGGGGCACAGGGTGAAACGTCAATTTTTCGCAGCCTGACGTGTGACAATAGGGACGTAACCTGTCTCCAGGCCTTTGGGCGGAGTGACGATGACGGCGGGGTCCAGCTCAGCGAGTTTTCCAATTTTCGGCGGAGCCAGATAGTCGCGGTCCTTCGTCCAGTTCCTGTGAAGTTTCTCCACGCGCGCCTGCATGGCTTCACGCTCCTGAGCCGTGAGGTCGGCATGGAGGAGGGCGGGCTGGTCGGCGAAGCGATACCAGTAGTAAGTCACCACACTTCCGTCGCCCAACTGCGCCTGAAACGGGCCGGCGGCGGGGCCGGGTTTTTTCCAGGAACTTGCCGGGTCGTCGGGCGTGACGTACGGCTCGGATGGCTTCCCGGCAGGCCGCTCGAAGCGCGCAGCGGCCAGACCGGTTTCAGCCGGAACCTCTTCCGCGCGCACGGGAACCCACTCCTGTTTGTTGTTCCTGGTTACGAGATGAAAGTATTCCGGCAGCGTCATCAGCGCGCCCTCCTTTGTTTCGGTCTGCTGCACGAGGTTCGTGTTCCAGCGATAGCCGAAGGTGTTTTTATCCGCAGCCATCGGAGTCGCGAAGGAAGTCCAGGCGAGGGGCATCTGCTTTTCCCTGGCAGCGCTGTCGGGGTAAATTTTCCAGGTGGCTCCGCCGCGTCCGGTGAATTCATGAAGCACAGCTCCCTCGGAATGAATCGCGCCGCTGGCCGCGGCTCCGCCTTCAAACCAGGTCTTCACATCATCCCAGAGCGCGTGCTTGTTGTAGGAAGTGATGCGATGCACGAGGGCTGAGTCGCCGTTCGGCCCGCTGGGGAAACGGGTGGGAGCGATGCGGGCATAGGTCTCGCCCTTCGCGTCCGTGGCCAGCGCGCTGGGGATGTGCTGCGTCTCCATCTGCAACGCACGGTTCGGATTCGTGGGGCGACTGTCCAGCAGCAGGCCGCTGAGGCGCGGGTCTTCCACCGCAGCGCGCGACCAAAAGTGGGGAGTGAAGAAGGCGACCGGCCCTTTGAAGTTACGCGTGTTCAGAAACAGGGTCCAACATTGATCGCCGGTCGGAACGTTCGTGCCGGCGGTTGTGGCCTTAGCCTGCGCGAGCGGCAGCGGCAGGTAACCGTAGCCGAACAGTTCGCCGCAGGTGCCCTGTTTAAGATTCAAACCATCGGGCGGCCACAGAACCCAAGGACTGAGTTGCGCGATGCCGTATTTGCCCCTGGGCTGGTCCCAATCCCGGCCTTTGCCGGCACCGGGACCGTTGGCCCATTCGCTGAAATCCGGAGCCACGCCCCCCATGATGAACTTCGGCGTTTCCGTGGCGAACCGGGTGTCGCGCCACCAGCCTAGACCGCCTTCGATATCAGAATACATTTTGAAGGCTGGTTTCGTGTCCTCCTGCGCAAACATCCAGGTGCCGAACAGCCCGGTCTGAAAACGCGAGCCGGGATACGTCTTTACCAATGGCCAGGCCGCGACATACATCGAGTAACCAGCGTTGAAGGTGTCAGGCACTTTCTCGTTAGGGACTAACAGGTAGCCGGCCATCTCGCCGGGCTCGATTCCATTCGCGGCCTGCCCGGGCCTGGGGAAGACGGTCGCAAGGAGCAGGAAGGCGAGGACGTGAAACGGATTTCGGTTTGCTTTCATGTTCATCATTTCGCTGTGAGGGGCAATTTACAAGTGGCGGGTCGCCAAGCTGGATGTACTGACGAGGCGCAGTGGAATGTTCGTTGGTTTCATCGTTCGTTATTCGAAGCATTACCTGTGTTCCAGGTAACTTTGGCCAAGCAATTCTCCCAGCCGAACGATTCCCGCCGTGGTGATGACCAGCTTCTCGTCCTGCGGGGGAAGATCGAAGGCCTTGAGGTGAATAAACGCCGGGTCGGCGGCGGCGATGGCGGCTAGATTCGCCGTGACATCAATGCGGTTGAGTCCTTTCTCATCGGTGGGTGGTTGTTGGCTGACATGCCACTTGAGCGCGGGCAGCGCCAGGTCCTGGCGACTTTTTGCGACGATGGATTGCAGCCATTTGGCCACGTTGCTCCGATAAGGGCCAAAGGCCATTTCGTTTTCACCGACGTGATAGAAGATGCCGGCCAGTTCCACCTGATGCCCTCTGGCCTCCAGTTCCTTGATGGATTCCCGGATGAAGTTGATGAACTGCGGGTATAGGTTCCGGTCTTTCGTGTCCGTTCCCTCTGGGGTCCAATCGTTCATCTGCGAACCGCTGTGGGTGAATTTGGCTATGGCGATGTTGCCGGGAACCTTGGCTTGCACTGTCTTTCCGAAGCTGAGTTCAGGACCGAAAGTGTCGTAATATCCTGCGGCGCCGAGTGGCTCCCATCCATTTGAGGTTTTGTAACCGCCGCCAATGCTGTACTTGAAGGCGATTGCACCATTGTCGTTGGCCAGCGATTCCTGCCCCTTCAGGACTTTGAGTTCCTGAATGAAAGCGCGCTCGCCTTCCATGTTGCGATGTCCAGCCAGGATGAAGAGCTTGACCGGGCTTCCCTTGGCATAAGGCCACACCGTAAGAGGGCGATCGGCGGCTGGCTTCTTTCCGATCGTGCTTAGATAGGCGTCCGCGTAGTTCACGCCGTGCTCCAGTTGCCCCAGCGTTCCGTAGTGATAATGCAAACCCTCTCCACCGCCAATTTCCACCGCATCGTGAGAGGTTGGGACATATTCCGTCAACGGATCCGAGTCGGTAACGGCTTTCTGACCGGCGCGAATGGCATACATGTTGTCGCGATTGTCCATGCCCCAAATTGTCTTGGTGCACAGTTCCCCGATGTAGAACTTTAAGTTGGGCGCGTTGAGATCGCGGCGCCACCTCGCCAGAAAGTTCTTGAGGTTCTTACCATAGTCCCGCTTGAACTCCTTGTTGAACATATCGTTCTCCCCCTGATGCCACATGAACCCCTCGATCCGGTAAGGCACTCGCTTTTGATCCAATTCCGCCAGGGATGATTGAATCAACTGCAAGGCAAGCGGGTAGAGCTTGAAGCCACTCGGGTCATCGGGATTCCAATCGCCTCCCAAAGTGGTTCCGCCCGCGGCGCACTTGATGATAGCAATGGGAGCCTTGGTTTCCTGCGAGACTCGTCTGGCAAAGCTGAGTTCCGGCCCGACGAGATTGTTCACAGGCTGCAAAGGGACCCAACCCTCGGAGGTCCGTTTCTCTTCCCGTCCGATGCAGTAGGAGAACAAAACTTTTTCCTGGGGCATCTCCAAGCCGGCAAACGGTGGAAAACGCCGGATGTCCTTCACCTTCGAATCCGCGCCCTCCATGTTGGACTGCCCCGCGAAGATAAACACGCGCAAGGTCTTCGTGTCAGGATCGGCCTTGGATGGGTTGGCACATTGGGCTGCCAGTTGAACCAACAGCAGGGCGGCGAGGACTGTGGTGATGTGTTTCAAAGCTCAGATCGGTTTCGGCTGGTTATTCCTTTGCCGCTTGCCCGGTGACGATGGGGACGAAGCCCATCTCCAGGCCGGGGGGCGGTGTGACGAGCAAAGCGGGATCGAGCGCAACCAATTTCCCTCGCGTGGGAGGGGCCATGTAGTCGCGGTCCAGTGGCCAGTTCGCATGCAGTTTCTCCACCATGGCTTGCAGCTTCGCCTTCTTCTCCACGCTCCAATGGTATTGCTGGAAGGACGGTTGGTCCACGAACCGATACCAGAAATAGGTCACCACTGAACCATCAATGAGCCGGGCGGTGAATGGTCCAAGTTTCGGGCCTGGCTGTGCCCACGCGCCGCCCTTGAGCGAGGTGTAGGGCACTCCCGCTGGAGCGCGTTTGAATTCCTGGGTGAGCAGTTTGGTTTCCGCTGGCACCGCCACGGCGGAGACGGCCACGCGCTCCTCGCCGACATGCTTGTAGTATTGCGGGAACAGACCTTTCGGGAAGATGTTGTTGGTGGACCACTGCAGGCCCCACACGTTGCCGTCGAAGATGCGGGTGTCGAATGCGCTCTCCACGCCGGTGATCTTCTTGCCCGCCTGGTCGTAGTGCGTCGTGTTGGTTTTGAGC
>DATNDF010000187.1 GCA_035607015.1 Candidatus Angelobacter sp.
TCGGCGCGTACCACCGCGCCAACCAGTTTGCGTTCCTTCGGCGTGTTGACCACGGGCACGTTCCGCTGTTCGCTGGCAAACAGGATCGGCAGCACATCAAGCAGCTTCTGGTTCGGCGTCAGGCACGGCGGCGGCGGGCGCATCACGTCGAAAGCAATCACGCCATTCAATTCCTGCCCCGCGTTCAGATACTCTTTCAAGTCCTGCAAAGCGACGAGCCCAACGAAGGAGCCACGGTCGTCCACAACAGGAAGGAAATTGTTCGGGCTCGTCAGGAAGCGATCGGCGATTTCATGGAAGGTCGCCGTTTGTTTGAGGGGCGGAACCGGGTCGCGCATAAGGTCGCCCACCGTCTGCTGCGTGGCCGCACCCGGCTGCGCGCTCTCACGCTCGGTCTCCAGTCCTTTTCGCCGGAGCGGCTCAGTATAGATGGTTTCGGCGTCAAGCCGGCGCGCCACCAGTGTTGACACGGCGCAGGCGACCATCAACGGCGGCATGAGGGTGTAGTTCAACGAGATTTCAAACACCATGATCATCGCGAGCAGCGGTGAATGCGTCGTCGCCGCCAGCACGCTGCCCATGCCCACCAGCGCGAAAGCCGCCGCCGGCAGCGTCTCCGCAAAGTGGGCGGTGTGCAGTGTTGTTCCGAACATCCCCCCCAGGCCGGCCCCCAGAAACAGCGTCGGCGTGAACACGCCACCCACGGCGCCGGAACCAACCGTCATCAGCGTGGCCAGCAGTTTCGCCACGAACAGGCCGGACAAAAAACCGAGCGCGTATTCGCCATGCAGGATCTGGTTGGTCGCGCCATATCCGTTCCCCCACACCTGCGGAAAGCCTGTGGCGATCGCGCCAACGACCAGCCCCCCCAGCGCCATCCTTGCGTAGATCGGCTGGCGCATGCGGCTGAACAGAAGTTCGCTGTGACGGATCAGCTTCAGAAACGCCGCGCCCAGCGCGCCGGCAAAAAGCCCCAGCAACAGGAACCACGGCAATTGCGTGATATGGGTAAACTCGACATGCGAAGGCGCCTGATACTGCGGTTCAATGCCAAAAAAACTCCGCGAAAGCATCGTTGCCACGACCGACGCGGCAACGAGCGGGGCGAAGAGATTCATGGAGAAATTGCCGAGGACGATTTGAGCGGCAAAGATGGCGCCGGCCACGGGCGCGTTGTAAGCGGCCGAGATGCCAGCAGCCGCACCGCAGGCCACGAGCAGCCGGAGGCGGTACGGCTGCCATTTCGCCAGTTGCCCGCACTTGGACGCGGCCGTCGCCGCCAGGTGCGTGATCAACCCTTCCCGCCCAATGGACGCGCCGGTGCTGATGCTCACCAGCGACGACAGGGCCTTGATTACTGCGTGACGAAAGGGCAGACGGCCGTCGCCGGCGACGACCACCTCGAGCAGATTGCTGGAACCGCGTTTGCCCGCCCAGTGCAGCCCCCAAAACAGCACCAGCCCGGCGGCGAGGCCGCCAACCGTCGGCGCCAGCAGACGCTGCCACCAGTTGAGCGCTTCCGCGATTTCGACGAGATCCCCCTGATGACGAAGGGCAAATTCCTTGAGGGTATCAATGCAGAGGTGAAAGATGAGATTGACGAGCCCGCCAATGATCCCCACGCCGCTCCCGAGCAGCAGATGCACGGTTTCCTCGCTGAGGCGGAGCTTTTCCCTGATGCGCAACAACGCCTGCCAGTGCCGGCGGAAGAATTCCCGCGCCTTCGCCAGCACCTGCTCCAGACTTTTCGGCCAGGTCCGCACTTGATTATTTTGTGAATTTTCCCGCCCGATGACGAGTCTTCTTTGCGGCAACCGAGAATCGCCCCCCACGCCCGATTTGCCGTGGGACTCTCTATTTTGCAGATTGCACACAGCTGTCGTACTGTTAGCATGACTGGCTCGTACAGTTCTCAACGCATGAAGAAATGGATCATACTGGCCGTCGTCCTGGCGGGATGTGCCTGGGGATTTCAAAAATGGCACGCCACACTTCCCCCCGGGGGCTCCTCGTCCGCCGCCGGCCAACCCACCACGGCGGTGGTCGAGACGCGGGACATTCATTTCGCCGTGAGCGCGGCAGGTGAAATCGGTCCGGCCGACCAGGTTTCCGTCCGCCCGGAAATCAATGGAAAAATCCTCACCTTGCCCGTGGACATTGGTGATCGCGTGAAAAAGGACAGCGTGTTGTTCACACTGGATGACCAGGATCTGCAAACGGACCGCTCCTCGAAACTGATCGAGATCGAGGCCGCAAAACTGCAGCTGGAGAAGGCCAGCCGGGACTACGAACGGTCCAAACAACTTTTCGCCGACAAACTTATCTCCCAGGAACTCTTCGAAGACACCAGGACGCAATATGAACTGGCCCGGAACGCGCTCGACCGGACCGAAAAGGCGTTGCACCTGGTCGAATACCAATTGACCAAGACGAAAATCCTGGCGCCGTTCGATTGCACTGTTCTGACGAGGCCGGTTTCGGTCGGGCAGGCCGTCTCCGGGTCTGGCGGGTTTAACAGTGGAACCGAAGTGCTGACCATCGCCAACCTGAGTGAAATGGTCATCAACGCGCACATCAATCAGGCCGACGTCACCCGGCTCAAGATGGGGCAACAGGTCGAGGTGGCGGTCGAGGCCGTGCCCGGCCTGAAAGTCAACGGCACCGTTGAACGGATCGCGCCGCAGGCCACCATCAAGAACAACATCAAGGGATTCGCCGCGCGTATTCTTCTGAAGGACGTTGATCCGCGCGTCCGGCCCGGCATGACGGCAAACGTTCAGATACCTGTCGCCTCCGCGGACAACGTGGTGGCGGTGCCGCTGGCTGCCGTGTTTACCGAGACCGACCCGGACACGGGTGAGACCGAACGTTATGTTTTCGTGAAGAAAGACGATGGCTTCGAACGCCGGCCCGTTCAGATAGGCGTTTCAGACTTTTTCTTCGCCGAGATTCAGAAAGGCTTGTCTCCCGGCGAAGTCGTGGCCCTCGAAATGCCGGAGGCGGAAAAGGCGCGCGCGATCAAGAATCCGCTGGTCATGCTGCCGGGCGGTTCCGAAAGCAGCGGCGCGACGGCACGGTCGGGCGCGGGCAAGGGGACCAGCAAGACCAATGCGCCCGCCAGCGCACAGCGGCCGGCCGGCGGGGTCCGGCGCAGTGGGACGTGATTATGGCCGGCTGTTCGTTTCTCCCGCAGCCCTCAACCCATGCCCCCGGCCGGGCGGCGCCGCTTGTTGAACTCCGCAACGTCAGCAAAATCTACCATTTGGGGGGCGAAGAGATCCGGGCACTCGATGACGTGTCGCTCGATATTGAGGCGGGCGAATTCATTTCCATCATCGGCCCGTCGGGCAGCGGCAAATCCACCTTGATGCACATCCTCGGCTGTCTCGACTCTCCGACGCACGGCACCATCAAGCTCGACGGCACCATGATCCACGACGCGTCGCCGCGTGAGCTCGCGCGCATCCGGAACCAAAAGATCGGTTTCGTGTTTCAATTCTTCAACCTGCTCCCGAAGCTCAACGTCCTGCAGAACGTCGAGTTGCCGATGATTTACAGCGGCCTGGCAGCGCGCCAACGACGCGAGCGCGCGTTGCAGGCCCTGAAAATGGTCGAAATGGACAACCGCGCGAAGCATCGCCCGATGCAGCTCTCCGGCGGGCAGCAGCAACGAACCGCCATCGCCCGCGCCCTGGTGAACAGCCCGAAAATCGTTTTTGCCGACGAACCGACCGGCAACCTTGACTCGCACACCGGCGAAGTGATCCTTGAGTTGTTTCGCCGTCTCAGCCAGGAGGGACGAACCATCGCGCTGGTCACGCACGACCCGGAGATCGCCGCCTCAACACCACGCCGCATTGAGATCCGCGACGGCCGCATTGCCGAAAGAGTGGATCGCAAGCTTGCGGGACTGGATGAATTGACCGGCATGTCCCGCGACGATTCGCAGTTATGAACCTTGGGAACGCCATCCTGATTGGTTTCAAGGAAATCTGGGCGCATAAATTTCGTTCCCTGCTCACCATGCTCGGCATCATCCTCGGCGTGTCGAGCCTTGTGGCGATGTCGGCGCTGGTCAAGGGCATGGAAGTGGGCGCGAAGGAGGCGTTGATCGCCATCGGCGGCCTGCAGAAGGTCCGCATCGAGCCGCAGGACGTGCCGATCCAGCAGTGGCAGCGGAAAGATCAGGCCGTCGGCGTGACGATCAACGATGTTTACGCGCTCGAGGCAAGCGCGCCGCTGGTCACAAAAATCTCCCCCGAAATGCGGCTCTATGGCGCGACCGCGACCAAAAGCGGCAAATCATTTCGCCCGTGGAACTGCACCGGCGTCTGGCCCATCGCGCTCGAAATGTACGAGCACGTGATCCAATACGGACGCATGTTCAACGAGATTGACGACGAAATGGCGCGCAACGTTTGTGTGATCGGCACGGGCGTCCGCGACGAGCTTTTCGGCAGCCCGGAGGACGTCGGCGAGGAAATCAATCCCGTCGGCGAGACCATCAACATCAACGGCCAGCCCTTCACGATCATCGGCATGTTCGAACATTACGAGAGCGAACAGGAGCGCAAGGAACGCGAACTGGCGAAGCTCCAGCCGAGGCAGGCCGCGACCGGCCCCAAGCGCAGCCGGGGCTGGAGCGGTCGCGGCGGGAGCTTTGCGTTTCGCCTGAAAAACAACACGCTTTACATGCCGCTCAACACGGTGTGGATGAAGTTCCGCGCGGCGGGCGTCGGTGTGGCGGGCAGTTTCGGAACCAACAAGTCGGCGGCCATCACGCCGGACACCGCGATCGTCCCGGACCCGAGGTTGTCCGTCCTGGAAGTGAAGATTGCGGACGTGGACCGCATGAACGTCGCGCTCCAGCAAATCCGAAATGTTCTGATGGCCACGCACAAGGGCATTGAGGATTTTTCGTTCCGCACCCAGGAGGAATGGGCGGAAAATATCAACACCTTCATCCATAATGCGCGCATGAGCGGCGGCATCATCGCGGGCATCAGCCTGCTGGTCGGCGGGATCGGCATCATGAACATCATGCTGGCCAGTATCTCGGAGCGTGTCCGTGAAATCGGAATCCGCAAGGCCGTCGGCGCCGCGACGGAAGATGTCTTCATCCAGATTCTCGTTGAAAGCATCGTCATCGCAATCTTCGGTGGATTGGTGGGTCTGGTTGCTTCATACGGACTGGTGCGGGTCATCGTCAGCTTTTCCTCCACCGAAAACGCCCCGATCATCACCGTCACGGCAATGTCAATCGCGTTCGCGTTCAGCGTGTGCGTCGGCATCACGGCCGGCCTGTTTCCTGCATTCAAGGCCGCGCGGCTGGATCCCATTCAGGCTCTGCGTTACGAGTGATGAACCTGCTCAACACCATCATCGTCGGCCTCAAGGAAATCTGGGCGCACAAGTTTCGTTCGCTGCTCACGATGCTGGGCATCATTCTTGGCGTCGCCAGCCTCGTCGGCATGTCCGCCATCGTGAAGGGCATGGAAAACGGGTTGAAGGAAACGATGATCGCGATGGGTGGCGCGGACAAGGTGCTGCTCGAGGACCAGGACGTGCCCGCTTATCAGGAGCATCTGGCGGAGGAAGCGCCGGGGCGGACGATGACGGATGTCATGGCGCTGCGCGAGAGTGCGCCGCTGGTCCGGCTGGTCTCGCCCGAAATGGCGATGAACAACTGCACTGTCACGCTCGGGGACAAGATGGTGAACCCGTCCGAATGCGTGGGCGTCTGGCCGGCCGTGCTCGACATGAACCTGCACACGCTCGAACACGGCCGGTTCTTCACCGACATTGACGAGGAAAAGGCCAACAGCGTCTGCGTGATCGGCACCGGAATCCGCGATGAATTATTCGGTTCGCCGGAGAAGACCGGGAAGGAGATCATCCCCATCGGTGAACAGGTCTTCATCAACGGACAGCCCTTCACCATTGTCGGAATGTTCACGCGCTATGAAAGCGAACAGCAACGCAAGGAGCGCGAGCTCGCGAAAACGAAACCGAAGGAGGAACAGGCCGGCCCGGCGCGACGTCGCGGCTGGGGACGCGGTGGTGGCGGCTGGGCGTTCTGGCGCAAGAACTACACGGTTTACATGCCCATGAACACGATGTGGGTGCGGTTTCGCTCCGCCGCCGGCGCAAACAACATCCCCGACCCGCGCCTGACCGACATTGACATAAAGGTTGCCGACCTCGACCACCTGGAGCCCGCGCTGCAACAGGCCCGCAACGTCCTGCTGATGACCCACCGCGGAATCGAGGACTTCAGCTTTCGCACACAGGAAAACCAGATTCAGAACATCAACTCGCAGATTCGCAACGCGCGCTTGAGCGGCGGCATCATTGCGGGCATCAGTTTGCTTGTGGGCGGCATCGGCATCATGAACATCATGCTGGCCAGCATCAACGAGCGCATTCGCGAAATCGGCATCTGCAAAGCCATCGGCGCGACCGGCCTTGCCATCTTCCTGCAAATCCTGGTCGAGAGCATCGTGGTTGCGCTGGTCGGCGCGGTGGCCGGACTGGCCGCATCGTTCGGACTGGTGCGATTGCTTGCGGTCGTTTCACCGTCGCAGAATTCACCGGTCATCACTCCGACGGCAATGTTGATCGCCGTGATCTTCAGCGCCTGCGTGGGGGTTGTTGCCGGACTCTTTCCCGCATTCAAGGCCGCGCGACTCGACCCGATCCAGGCGTTGCGGTACGAGTAGGAGCGGTCTCTGCCTCTCGAATAATTCTTCACAGAAATCCTCAGATCTGCTTCTATAACACTCGGTAAGCGCCGCACTCGAAAAAGCCAGTCTTGCGGCTGTGCGGCTCAGAAAACAATGTTAGGTCGCTAACGCATACACTGTGAAACTCCCCATTTACACCTCAACACCGGGCCTCGACCGTTACTCTGAACGTGACCGATTTGCTGTGTATCGTGCGACTCACAAGCGATTGATGATCGAGGACGCCGCATACCGGAAGCAGTGGAACACATATGTTGCCAGCATGGTCTGTATCGCGATCTTTCCTGCTGGTGGTTTCGTTGTTGGCGGAGCACTTGGCATTTTGTTGTCGGTTGTCTTGACGGCAGTGGTTGTAGCTGGCGTCCTGTTCTTGGCGTTCCGGCAGCAGAAGTTCATGAACCGGAGGATTGGCGATGCTTTGCAACGTCAAGCGGCCTCCTAACAAATCGCGAGGCAGTGTGAAAGCTCTTGAAACAAGATTTTGAAGGAGGAAAAAGTGTTACGAATCACTCTCGCCGAAAACAAAAAATGCGCCGTAACCAAAATGCGAACGTCGATTTTTTGGGTAATTCGTCGCGCGGGGAGTTTTCACACAG
>DATNDF010000188.1 GCA_035607015.1 Candidatus Angelobacter sp.
AACCCTGCGGAAGGCGTCGGATGAACTCGTGGGCATTTGCCGCGCGCGCGGCGGCTTCGATCTCCCCGCGTGCCGACTCCGGCCGGCCGAAGGCGATGTTTCCGGCGACCGACACGGGGAAGAGGAAGGGCTCCTGCAGGACAAACGCGATTTGTGCGCGCAGACTTCTCAATCCGAGGTCGCGCAAATCACAACCGTCCATCAGAACGCGGCCCTGCCAGGGATCGAAGAACCGGGGCAGCAGATTAACCAGCGTGGTTTTGCCTGCGCCCGTCGCCCCGACAATGGCGACAATCTGGCCGGGAAGGGCTTCCAGTGAAACGCCCCGGAGTACCGCCTGATCCGGCTCGTAGCCGAAGAGGACATTTTCCAGCCGTACATGGCCGCGTGCCGAAACCAGTTGAATCGCGCCGGGCATTTCCTTGAGATCCGGTTCACTGTCGATTACTCCAAAGACGCGATCGACGCTCGCGCTGAAACCCTGCAGCTTTGTGTTCACTTCCGTGAGGACCTTCATCTGGTTCTGCAACAGTGTCAGGTAAACGAGAAAAACGAGGAGACTGCCGATGCTGAGGCCACCGCTCATCACGTGGCGCGCGCCCACCCACAGAATGACCCCGATGCCCAGCGTGGTGACCAGGCCGGAGGCAAGGCTGTTGACGCTGCCAATGAGCGTGCTGCGCTGCTGGGCCGCGATGGCCGCGTCCGCGAACTGATGAAACCGCTCCTCTTCGCGGGCTTCCTGCGCGAATGCCTGCACCACCGGAATACCGGTGAGGGTTTGTTGAAGGTGCGACTGGATACGCGTCTCAATGTCGCGCTTCAACTTCGCGGCCGCGCGCAACGGTTTGCCGACCAGGAATGACGCGCCCAGCATAAAAGGCGCGGTGGCCAGCGCCAATAGTGTGAGGGCGACATCTGATTGTGCCATGAGCACGATCATGACCAGCATCGTCAACAGCGCGTGCGCCGGCGCGAACAGGCAGGCATCGAATACCTGATACACGCACCAGCTGTCGGTCACCACACGGCCCATCGTGTCACCGACGGCATGGCGGGTGTGGTAAAGCAACGAGCGACGCTGCAAACGGGCGTACAACTCTTCCGCCAGATCGTACACCATCCGCCGCCCGGACAGGGTCCACGCCCAGGTCAGCGTGACTTCAAGCGCGCCATTCAACGCGAAGAGAGCAAGCCCCGCTGCGACGATGAGCAACAGGAGCCGAGACGGTGTTGGTTCCAGCGACAGCGTGGCCAAGAGGGTCTGAAGCCAGTGTGGCAGCGGATCATGACCCAGGACGTGGTCCACGAGCAGCTTCATTGGCCACGGCTGCAGCGCGGCGAGAGCGGACGCCGCCAGCGTGGCGATGAAGATCAACGCGAAAGAATGCCAATGCGGACGCGCATATTGGAGGAATCTGCGGTACTTATGCATCGGCTTCCGGTTACATCTCTATCATAATGAACAAAGCATGACAACGAAGCCGCTTCCTCGGTGTCTTGAAACTCGCCGGGCGCGAAATCATTTCGCGATGACACGGTAGAATCTTTCGGCGCCGGCGAGACTCGTATCGGTGATGTTCGTAATCGAACCGTTTCCGTTCAGGACTGAAAGCGTTTGCCAGGCAACTGGGTCAAGCGAGTCCGTGAACTGGACCGTGTAGCCTACGCCACTCTGCGTTTGGAAAGAAAAATGAGCCTGACTGACATCGGCAGTCACGTTGACCAGGGAAACGGCCCCGGGGACGGTCTGCACTACTGAAATTGTGACTGGATCGGAAATCGTCACCGCGCCAATGTTGTCCGTGGCCGTGGCCGTCAGCGTGTAGGATCCCGCCGCAACGTTGCTCCAGACCAGAGAGTAGGGAGCGTTCGTGGACTCACCCAGGCTGATTGCGCCCCCGAAGAACTCAACCTTGTTGACAATTCCGTCATTATCGGAGGCATTGGCGGTGACAGAAATATTAGCAGGGGCTGTAAAGGCCGTGTTGTTTGTCGGACTTGTAATGGCGATTGTTGGAGGTGTGTTTGTTGTCCCACCGCCGACGATACCCAAAAGGCCGGAGGAACTCGTGGCAGACTGTCCATCCGGATTGGTCACGGTAATTGTGCGCGAACCGTTAGTGGCGCCCGGAATCACCGTGACGTTCAACGTCAGATGTACCGGATCATTGTAGGTCACGTGATTGACGGTCACGCCTCCGCCATTGACGAGGGCTGCGATGCGGTCGGGAAAACCTGGGCCAGGATCGAAAAAGCCCGCGCCGCCGACGGACAATCCGGACACGACTAGATCTACGTTGGAAGATCCGGCAGGTACCGACGAAGGATCACAACCAAAAGGAATTGCCGGTGGGGGTGCGAGAAGCCTGGCCACGCGGACGCCGTAGGAATTCAGCGAATCGCAAAACTCCTGGATCGTCCACAAGGTCATGTCGTCGTTTGGATCCAGACTGGTGTAGGAAAAGTCGCCCCATCGACGCCCTCCCGCACCGCCCGGATCGCCGGGAGGATTGTAGGCGGCGGTGCTCGACGTGTAGAGAACCGGCGTTTGCAGTGTGCCGGGCGGATCGCCAGCCAGCCTCCACGCCGTTCCGGCATTAATGTGTTCGTTTGCACCCGCAACGCTGAATCCCATCGCTGCGTGTCCCTG
>DATNDF010000189.1 GCA_035607015.1 Candidatus Angelobacter sp.
ATAAGATGACCGCCCGTTCCGGAGTGTTTGTTCCAATCATGGCCTCCCTAACTCCCGGACGCGTCCTTCGGCCGGGCGCGAAGAATAATATATGAAGCTACGACGACCGGCACTCCCACCTTTGCCAGACCGCCCGCCAGATCGGCGAGAATGGTGACCGGGCCGCCGGCAAACGCTTCTTCGTCGCTTTGCTTCTGCGATTTCTTTTCGACCGCGCCGCTGACCAGGATCCCGACAAAAACGAGAATGCCGAAACAGGATGCAGCGGCCGCGACCCGGGAAATCGGTTTTCGCAAGATGAGATAGCGAAGCGCCGTTGCGGGCGCCAATCCGATAACAATCAGAAGAATCGTCTTCATGCGGTCCGTCGGAAGAGATGCGGCTGCTTCAAATCGAATATTTGGCGACGATCCAGTCGGGGATTGTTTCGGCACGTCCGGTCTTCAGACTGACCATCGTGTAATGAAAGTGACCGTCGCAGCAAAGTTTGCCGGTCCGCTTTTTTACAATCTCGAATTTCACGAGCACGCCGTCCTTCACCATTTCCTCGATCCAGGTGCGCACCAAAAACTCCTCGCCAATGCCGAGCGGCCGCTTGAATTCGAGGTGGCCGGTGCGGACATACCAGCCGAAACCGGCGCGGGTAAACTCCTCCATCGGCATCTTGTAGCATCGTTCCATCTGATCGTAGCGCGCGGCGAGCACGTAATCCATGTAGCGGCTGGCATGGACATGCTGGTTCATGTCGATGTCGTCCGGGCGGACCTGGAGTTCGGACTCGAATCTGGAGCGTCCGAGGTGCACAAGATTCAGTTGGCTCCCGCGGCCTTCAATGATTGCGGCGCGGGATTTCCGGCGACCATCTTCAGCGCCTCCTCGATCAGGATTTCGCCCGTCATCTCGCCGAGACTCGTGCGCGAGACATAGTCGTAACGCTTGAAGCTGCCCCAATCTACTTTCGTCAGCATGTAACCAAACGCGTCGTTGGTCAGGCCGAAGAGCAGGTTGTTCTCGCCGCGCATTTTGCGTTTCAAATAATAACCGATGTTCGGCAGTGCCTCGCCTGGGATGGTGAGGATCTGCGCGTTGCCAACGTTCACCAGGTTCATCCGGGTGGACACATGATTGAGATCGTTGGTCGGGTAGCGCAGCGGCGAGGCCGTCATCACGGCGCGGAGCAGGGGAGATTCGACCGGAAAGGAGACCACCTTCGCGGCGCAAAACAATTTGGGGTCCGGTTGTGGATACGCGCCGCCGACGATACGCAGCGCTTCGTCCGCGAGCAGATGGCCGATGCGAACGCATTCATCCCAGGTGCGCCGATCCTTGCCGCCCGGTTGGCGATTGTCGGCCGTGACCATGCCGCCCTGCGCGCTGTTCATGAAAATGCCCGTGCCACCGCCGAGCTCGTGAATGCGTTCGTACAGCGGGCCGATCAGGTCGGGACTCAGGATGCCGGCCTCGGGGCCGAGCACTTCGGGATGAATCGCGTAATTGACGAGTGTGGCGAAGGGCCTGCCGTCCCGTCCGACCGCTTGGATCACCGAACAACGCGGATCGTAAAGCTGTTCAGCGTAATAGTTGAACGCGATTTTACCCCTGGCCTCCCCCGTCGCGATCTTGAGGCTCGCGGGTTGAAGACCGGCCGCCGCTTCGTTGACGGCCTCCGCGATCCGGTCACAAACGCCGTCAACATATTTCAAGTCGGTCGCGAATCTGCCCTCGTGGTCGGGAAATCCGTAGCAATCCGGCGCGCTGTGCGTGTGAGTCGCGCCGATCAGAATGTTCTCCGGCGGGATGCCTTTTATTTTGGCGCGTGCGCGATTGCCGAGCACCGAAGGAAAACCGAGAAAATCCACGCTCACAATTGCCACCCGGATATCGTTGTTCGCCAGCACCAGCGCGCGCACCGTCAGGTCGCCTTCCTTTTTCTTGACCGGGTTGGACGGCCCGACACCGCCGGAAACGGGCAGGAGCGGGTCCGGCGTCACGACCCGCACCGCGATGCCGGCGCGAAACTCGGCATGCGCGACCGCCGCGGTGAAGGCCATGCTGAAAACCGCGAAGAATGTTTTGAGTTTCATATTGCCAGGAGAATGCCCGACAACTTTTTCGCACAGGTTTGCGCGCCGGACAATTGAAATCCATTACCAGGTCGCAGAACAAACCGGGATTACGCTGGTAAAGGTGCGGTGCTTCTCCGTGTTAGTTTTCAATCGGGATGTTGAAGAAACACATCCAGGTTCCGATGTTGCCTCCTCCTGCGCCCAAGCTCACTTTGGCGCCGGGGGACCATGCGACGTGACTATCTTCAAAGAGAAAATTGCCCCCGGCTGGCGCGTTGCGCGCGATGCGATGCACCGCAGTGGGTACCTTTTTGAGGTTGTAGTCCGTGGACCATGTCAATCGCGGGTCGTAAACGTTCGTGGTTTGCGGGCCGATTCCCTGGAGCCGGTCGATGAGGATCGGGGCCTGGGCATACCTGCCACCCATTTTGTTTCGGTAAAACCAGTTTTCAGTACCCTTCGCCATGGATTTCACGCCCGCGTCCTGATCTTTTCTGCCCGGTAAATAGAAGTATCCAATCAACTGTGGCTGGTTGTCGGTTAGAACATTATCCATCTCGTAGGCGCGATGCCATTTGTCTGTCGGACAAAACAGCACGTTGTTCTTTGCCCGCTCGGTCTTGCCATGCGTGTTCTTCATCAGGTAGTTGTTCCAAAAATTGCTCATGCTCGGCATGATCCAGCTCAGGTCGAATCCCTGGCTGTTATCGGGAAAGGAATCGCTGCAATCACCGGCGTACATCGTCAAAGCGATGCCCCACTGCTTGCAGTTGCTGGCGCAAAGCACCTTGTCCGCATTCGCCTTCGCCTTCGCGAGCGCCGGCAACAACAATCCGGCCAGAATGGCGATGATGGCAATGACGACGAGCAACTCGATCAAGGTGAAGGCAAGACGTGACGAATACTGAATCGGGTCCGAATACGAGCGGCCGAACGAAGCAAACCTCATCTGCCTGGTTTTCATAAGCGCTCTCTGGTTAGACGGGGAACGCCGCATCCATAGCATCGCCGGACGCAGAGGTCAATCGTCGTTCTCTGAAAACCGATGGGGTAATACCCGCAGTCACCGCCGCGCCTTCTTCAGAATTTCATGCGTCCGCCCCGTGTTTCAGAAGCTCCGGTCAGGCATTGAGAATGTCGCCGATGACCTCGCCGTGCACGTCGGTCAACCGCCGATCGATGCCGTTGTGGCGGTAGATCAATTTGGTGTGGTCGATGCCGAGCAGATGCAGCGCGGTCGCGTGTATGTCGTAGCAGTAGGCCGGATTTACGGCCGCCTTGTAAGACCATTCGTCGCTTTCACCATAAGTGGCGCCGCCCTTGACGCCGCCGCCCGCCAGCCAGGTCGTGAAGGCGAAAGGATTGTGGTCCCGGCCCTTCGCACCCTGACTGCACGGCATCCGGCCGAACTCGGTTGTCCACATCACGAGAGTGTCGTCCAGCAGACCACGCACCTTCAGGTCTTTGATCAGGGCCGCCACGGGGCGGTCCATGCTGCGGGCCATGTCCAGATGATCGCGCGCCAGGTCTTCGTGGCTGTCCCAGTTGCGCCGGGGAAATCCATTGTCCGCGCCGCTCCAGACTTGAACAAACCGCACGCCGCGTTCGAGCAGCCGCCGGGCAATCATGCAGCGGCGGCCAAAATCCTCGGTGACGGCTTCGTCGAGCCCGTAAAGCCGCTTGGTGGGCTCGGACTCGGACGAAATGTCCAGGACCTCCGGAGCGCTGAGTTGGAGTTTTGCCGCCATTTCAAAAGACGCGATCCGCGCGTCGAGCCTCGAGTCGCCCGGATGCGCGGCATGGTGCTCGCGATTCAACTCCTTCAAGAGCGCCCGTCCTTCCTTTTCGCTTTCCGGCGTGATGAATTTGGCGGACTCGGGCGGGAACAAATCGAAGATCGGATTCGGTTTGCCAACACGAATCATCGTCCCCTGGTGAGCCGCCGGCAGGAAGCCGGAACTCCAGTTTGCCGGGCCGTTTGGCGCGAATCCTCGCGGGTCGGGCAATACCACAAACGTCGGCAGGTTGTCGGTTATTGCGCCCAGCCCGTAGGAAACCCAGGCGCCCATTGCGGGAAAGCCCGGCAGCACGAAGCCGGTGTTCTGCATGAATGTCGCCGGGCCGTGAACATTGGACTTTGAAATCATCGAATGGACAAAGGCGATGTCATCCGCGCACGAGCCGATATGCGGGACGAGATCGCTGATCCACTTGCCGCACTCGCCCCGTGGCTTCCAGTCCCACGGACTCTTCATCACGGCGCCCGGATCGCTTTGAAAAAGTTCCACCCTGCCGCCGGGATCGAACTTTTCGCCGCTGCGCTTGATGAGTTCCGGCTTGTAGTCAAACGTGTCGCACTGGCTCGCGGCGCCCGACATGAACAGTTGAACGACGCGTCTCGCCCGCGCGGGGTGATGCAATCCGCCATTCAAAACGCCATTCGGCTTCGCCGGCACAACGTCCGCAAGCAGACCGCTGTGCCCGAGCAGATGGCTTAACGCAATGCCGCCCAGACCGCCGCCGAACCGCCAGAGAAATTCGCGCCGGTCAACCAGGCGCGGATCACCCGCGCCAAGCGCGAGCGGTTTCTCCCGTGACCCGCAAACGTGACAGGCTGGATTTACGCCGTTCATGCGAGCACGTTTCGAATCACCTCGCCATGCACGTCGGTCAGACGGCGGTTCGCGCCATTGTGCCGGAACGTGAGTTGAGTGTGGTCGATGCCCAGCAGATGCAGGACGGTGGCGTGGAAATCGTACGTGGTCGCCGCATTTCTCGCCGCCTTCCACGACCACTCGTCGCTTTCCCCGTGAGCGGCGCCGCCTTTCGCGCCGCCGCCGGCCATCCAGCCGACGAAGGTTCCGCCGTTGTGGTCGCGGCCGCCTCCGCCCTGGGAAAACGGCATGCGGCCAAACTCCGTGCTCCACAAAACGAGCGTGTCGTCGAGCAATCCTCGCGCTTTAAGGTCCTTCAGCAGCGCTGCGATGGGCCTGTCCGTTGCTGCGCACATCGGCGGAAGCTCCTTTGCGATGCTCGCGTGATTGTCCCAGTTGTTGGTCGGGCCGCCCGCGCCGCTCCAGATTTGCACGAATCGCACGCCGCGTTCGATGAGCCGCCGGGCGGTCAGGCAACGCCGGCCGAAATCTTCCGTCACCGGCTCGTCCAGGCCGTAGAGCTTGCGCGTTGCATCCGTCTCGCCGTCGAGACCGAACGCTTCGGGCGCGCTGAGCTGCATCTTCGCGGCCAGTTCGTAGGCCTGGATACGCGCTTCGAGTCGCGAATCCGCGTCGTTCGCGGCGAGATGAGTTCGATTGATCTTTCGCAACAGCGCCAGCCCGTCGCGCTCCGCGTCCGGGGTGATATACCTCGCCGCGGCAGGCGCGCGCAGATCGGCGATGGGAGCCGGTGCGTTTGCCCGGATGAGGGTTCCCTGGTGGCTGACGGGCAGAAAGCCGGAGGTGAAATTGCCCTTCTGATTGTAGGGCAGACCTTTTGGATCGGGCAGGACGACGAAGGTGGGCAGATTGTCTGTTTCGCTGCCGAGTGCGTAGCTGACCCATGCGCCGAGGCACGGGAATCCGGGCAGCAAAAAGCCGGTGTTCATCAGATAACTTCCGGGACCATGAACGTTCGTGCGTGACACCATCGCCATCAGGAAGGCCAGATCGTCCACGCATGTCGACAGGTGCGGCAGCAAACTGCTCACCCAACGGCCGCATTCCCCGTGCTGTTGGAATTCAAAACCCGGCTTGAGCACTTTGCCCGGTTCGCTCGTGGCCGCCTCAACGCGTTCGCCCGTGCCCGGGTCGAACGTCTGGCCGTGGCGCTTCGACAACTCCGGCTTGTAATCAAACAAATCCATCTGGCTTGCGCCGCCGTTCATGAAAAGCTGGATCACGCGCCTCGCCCGGGCCGGATAATGCGGCCCGCCGCGCAACACGCCCCGCCGGGCGGGATTTGCGCCCGCGTCCGCGGTCTCGTCGGCCGCCAGCAAACCGCGCTGTCCCAGCATTTGCGCCAGAGCCACGCCTCCCAGGCCGCCGCCGAAGCGCCATAGAAATTCGCGCCGCGACACCGGCGAAAAGTTTTGAAACTGGTTTTTCATGCGGACTTCAATTGACGAACATGAATTCGTTGCTGTTCAGAATCAGACGGCAAAAGTTTGCCATCCCGTGCTTCCGGGCATAAGCGGCGAAGTCCGCCAGTTCGTCGGAGGCGGGTGGCCGGCTGAACGCCAGTTCGCACGCGAGCGCAACCTGTTCTTCGCGCGTCCGGGCCTGGGATTCAAGCCGTGCCGCGAAACGCTCCGCGTAATGGGTCACGAAGACGTTGTTCCACATCGCCAGCGCCTGTTGCACTGTGACGCTGGCGTTGCGCACCGGCGTGAGCTGGTCGCCGGCCGGGCAATCAAGCGCGTCCATGAAGGGGTCCGGCAGGGTGCGAAAAAGAAAGCGATAAACACTGCGTCGGCGCGCCGCAGGGCTGTCCGGGTCGAACTTCGCATAGTCCACCTTCGGGGTTACGTGGATGCCCGGCTGCAAATCAAACTGCCGGTCGCCCGGCCCGCCCATGCGCAGGTCCAGGCAGCCGGCGATTTGTAAAATCGCATCGCGCACCTGCTCCGCATCCAGACGTGTCCGGTTCATCCGCCAGAGAAGGTGATTGTCCCCGTCCAGCGTGGCCGCTGTTTCCGGCGGACTCCCGTCTCTTTCGCCGCGACGGGAAACCGGATTCTTTGCTTCGCCCGTTACTGCGGATTGCCGGTAGGTCGCGCTCGTCACAATGAGCCGATGCAGCTGTTTGAGCGAACCGTGCGCGTCGTCGCGGAACCAGACGGCCAGCCAATCCAGCAGTTCGGGATGCGACGGCGGCGCGCCCATGCGGCCGAAGTCGTTGGGAGTCCCCACGAGTCCGCGGCTGAAGTGATAATGCCAGATGCGGTTCACGATTGAACGCCACGTAAGCGGATTCCCGGGTTGCGCAAGCCATCGCGCCAGGGCGGCGCGTCGCGATCCCTCGTCTTGCGGGTTCGTCAGGTCGAAGCGCGCCGGCAGCCCGGAGACGCAACTCAATGCGCCCGGTGACGCTTCATCCAACGGCTTGCTGATTTCCCCGCGTTTGAGCACATGCACCGGGCGCGGTGCGCCGGCCGGCTTCAGTCCGCCGTCCGGTTCAAAATCGCCCGCCACCGCGTAAACCAGCGAAGGTTTGGGGAGCGCGGCAAGTTCGCGGGTGAGTCGTTCCTTCAGCACATACGCCGCCAGTGCGGTGCGCTGGTCATCGGTTCGTTGGTTGGTTTGCGTCGTTATGATCGCGTCAATTTCGGCCGGCAGTAGGCGCAGCGGCGGGCGCGCGCCGGTAACGGCCAGACGCGGACGGCCAATGAGATGACCTTCGCCGTGCAGTTGCTTGAGAAGGAACAGGAGCGTCGTGCCCGTTGGCACCATGAGTGGATCTTTTAGCTGAAAAATGGCCTGATGCGACTCGCCGACCTTCGGATAAATGCCCCACGCAGTCTTCTCGTCGCGATCAAGTGCGTGCTCGATGGTCCAGCCGCTTTGATTGAAATCGGCGCTTGGATTCACCAGGGCCGCTGCACGCGGTTGCGAAGCGCCCGGTTCAAAGATCAGCATTTCGAATTCACTTAAATGCAGATTTCCATTGTCCTGCCGCCCCGGCCCATTTTTCGGCAGCGACGCATCGGTGAGCGCTTCGAGTCGGATGGCAGAAATGCGCGGCAGCGGAGAGGTTGCGGTGATTGTATAGGTGTCGCGCTCAGGCCGCGTTCCGCCCGCGAGCAGGGAACCGTCTTCCTGCCGCGCGAGCGTGGCGCCACCGCTGGAGACGAACGTCTGCGGTTGCACAACTCTCCATTCAACCTTCCCTGCGTTCGAGGAGCTTTCCCATTCGGCAACTTCGCGCTGCGCCTTCCGAGAGAGTAACAATTCGCGGTCGCCACGCTCGACCCGCTTGCGGTCACGCAATAGTTCCTGGCGGTGGCGGTGCACGACCGGATCCGCGTCGTAAGTGCGGTTCGCGCGATCCACTCCGGCAAACACGGCCTGCAACGCGTAATAATCCCGTTGCGGAATGGGATCGAACTTGTGGTCGTGGCAGCGCGCGCATTGAACCGTGGTGCTCGTGAAGGTCTGCATTACGGTCGTCACCATGTCGTCGCGGTCAAGGTAGCGGCCGATCTGGCGGTCCACCGTGTCCTCGCGAATGTCGCGCAACGAACTTTCATCCCACGGCCCGGCCGCGACGAAGCCGAGCGCCACGGTGGCTTGCGGGTCGTCCGGAAAGAGCACGTCGCCGGCGACCTGTTCCTGCACGAAGCGCGCGTAGGGTTTGTCCGCGTTGAACGAGGCGACGAGGTAGTCGCGGTATGGCCAGGCGTTGGTGCGGATGCGATCCTGGTCGTTCCCGTGTGTTTCGGCGAAATGCGCGGCGTCCATCCAGTGTCGTGCCCAGCGTTCGCCGTAACGCGGTGAGGCGAGCAGACGGTCCACGACGCGCTCATAGGCGCCCGGGGACGTGTCGGCGAGGAACGCGCGCATTTCTTCGGGCGTGGGAGGCAAGCCGACGAGATCGAAGTAAACGCGCCGCAACAGCGTGCGCTGCCCGGCCTCGCGCGCGGGTTCCAGACCGTGGTTCTCCAGCTTCGCCAGCACGAAACGGTCGAGCGGCTGCCGCACCCATTCGTCGTGTTTGACCGGCGGCAGCGGCGGGCGGCACAACGGCCGGAACGCCCAACCATTGGTGGAGGCGGGCGTCGGATCGGCCGCGTCCGGCAACCCGTCCGCGAACACGCATCCCACCGCGAGGAGCGCGACAACGGTGAATGACAGGCGCAGGTTCATCCGCTAATCGACAAACATGAATTCGTTGCTGTTCACGATCAACCGGCAAAGATTGGTCAGGCCGAACCGCCCGGTGTAGTTGATGAGCATCTTCCTTTCGCCATCGCGCGGTCGTCGGTTCAACGCCAGTTCATAGACCGCCTCAATTTGAGCGTTCAAATCCGGGGCAAGTTGCCGGACCCGCCCGGCGAAAAGCGCGCATCGCCGGATCACAAACGCATCGTTGAGCGTGGACAGCGCCTGGAGAGCGGTCAGCGTCACGCTTCGTTTTGGCGTGAGGATGTTCGCGTCAGGGCAATCGAACGATTCCATGAACGGGTCGGGCACGCTGCGGACGATGAAACGATAAATGCTGCGGCGCGAACCGGCCGGACTGTCCACGTCGAAACGGGTGTAGTCGTAAACCGGCGAGTGGTCGTCCTTGAAAAAAAACTGTTGGACGGAGGGGCCGCCCATCGTCAGGTCAAGTCGTCCGCTCAAAAACAGCAGCGTGTCGCGGAACGATTCGGCGTCCAGCCGCTCGCGGTTCATCCGCCAGAGAAAGCGATCGTCGCCGTCAACGTGGGAGAACTGCGGGTTGTCCTGCGACGATTGCCGGTAGGCCGCGCTGGTGACGATGAGCCGGTGCAACTGTTTGAGCGACTCGCCATGGTCGAGGAACCAATAGGCGAGCCAGTCGAGCAATTCCGGGTGCGTGGGCGGCGAACCCATGTGCCCGAAGTCATTCGGCGTGTCCACAATCCCGCGGCCGAAGTGATATTGCCAGACGCGATTCACAATGGAACGGCGCATCAGCATGTTCCGGGAGTCGGTGATCCATCTCGCCAACGCTGCGCGGCGACTGCCTTCGTCATCCCCGTTTGCGACATTCAACTCCCCGCTCAAGCCGGGGACACAATTCAAAGCCCCGGCGGTCATCAATGGGCCCGGGCGTTGCACGTCGCCCCGTTTGAGCAGGTGGACGGGCCGGGGCGGGTGCGCCGGTAAAAAACTCCCCGTGCGCTCGAAATCATTCGCGGCGGCATAAACCGTTTGCGGTTTCGGCAGCCGGGCGATTTCTTTGTTTAACCGATCGAGGTGAAGGGCGACGCGATTCATTTCGGACCTCGTCGCGGGATCCAGCAATTCTTCGGCGCGTTTTTTGCGCTCGCTTTCGAGTTTGGCGACCGCCGATTTCAACCCGCGAAAATTGGAGGCCGCTTCAAATGATTCGCGTGATTCGGCGAGCGGCTTGCGGCTGTCGAAATTGTCCACGAGCTTCGTTTTGCCCCAACGGCCGGCCTCGATGGAGTCCAGTGCCGTCACCCTGGAGGCAAGTGCCACGTTGTTCGTCCCGGAGAAAACCTGCAGTTCCGCCAGCGCGAAGACGAAATCATGAGTGCGCTCCCAAAGACGCGTGGCGGTGACCCGGACAAACCGCGCCTGCTGCCCGCTCGCGTGAACGACAACCGGGCTGTCGCCGGGATTCGGCAGATCTTCAGCGGTGCGATCCGTCAGGAGTTCCCGTCGCGCGAAGTTTTCGTCGTTGGATGTTTCGACACGAAACCGTTTGGGAAAACCGAAGCCGGGTGTGTCGGGAAAATCGGTCGGGCGCGTGGGGATCAACCGCACTTCGTCGATTGCCACGAGCCTGCCCAGGTCCACTTGCACCCATTTCTCGATGTCTGGCCGCGCTTCGATGCCGCTGTGATAGCCGTTGCCCGGACTCTCCTTCGGCGGCTGCGGCAATGCTTTGAGCTGTTCCTTTAACTCCGCGAGGCGCGCGTCGATCTGGACGATCTCATGGCTGGTGACCTTGCCTGCGATTTCCTCGAGCGTCTTTTGCCGCGCTTCCAAATCTTTCTCTTCCGACGTCAGCCGCCTTCGCCGCGCGGAGACCTGCGGGTCGGCGTCGAACGGGCGGTCGGCGCGGTCCACACCCGCGAAGACCGCCTGCAAACCGTAATACTCCTCCTGCGAAATCGGGTCGAATTTGTGATCGTGACAACGCGCGCAGTGAACGGTGAGGCTCAGGAACGTGGACATCGTGTTCATCACCATGTCATCGCGGTCATTGTAGCGGGCGATCAGACCGTCGGTCTTGCTTTCGGGTAATTCCACGTGCCCCACAAAATCCCACGGCCCGGCGGCGATGAACCCCAGGGCGACAATTCCGTCCGCCGTGTCCGGAAACAAAACGTCGCCGGCGAGCTGTTCCTGCACAAAACGCGAGTAGGGTTTGTCCGTGTTGAATGCCCGGATGACGTAGTCGCGATAGGGCCATGCGTTGGGTCGAGGCTTGTCCTTGTCGTAGCCGTGGGATTCGCCGTAATGAACGGTGTCGAGCCAGTGTCGCGCCCAGCGTTCGCCGTATCGCGGCGAATTCAGGAGACGGTCCACCATTCTTTCGTAGGCATCGGGACTTTTGTCGGCAAGGAACCGGCGCGCGTCTTCGGGCGCGGGTGGCAAACCGGTGAGGTCATAGCTCACCCGCCGCAGCAGTGTGACGCGGTCCGCTTCGGACGACGGCGCGAGTTTCTCCTGCTCCAACCGGGCAAGGATGAAGTTGTCAATCGGGTTTCGCGGCCAGCGCGGGTTTTTCACCGCGGGGATCGCCGGACGGATCGCCGGTTTGAACGCCCAATGATCAGCCTTCGACCTGGGTGCGTCGGCTGCGAGCGTGGACCGCGCGGGATGACAGAGTGCCAGCAACGCGACGCAGAACAGCGCGCTTGCGACCCGCGGCGGCATTCGGTAAAATAGACGCGGCAAAAGCACGAAACTCAGGATGTTGTGCGAGTATATGCCGGTCGAGGCGGAAGAAACAAGAAATGTCAGGCAAAGGAACAAGTGGTGACGAAACA
>DATNDF010000190.1 GCA_035607015.1 Candidatus Angelobacter sp.
CCCAAGACGCATCCTTCGATGAACTCCGCGCCAAAGATGTGCCGGAGGGGACGAAAGTAAAGCCGGGGCAGATTATTGATCCGCTCATTTATTACGCCGGGTGCACACGGGTGGAATTCGTCAACGACGCGCCCTCGGTCACATTGACGGATCTCAAACCATTCGTGGATCGCGGCCGACAAATCGTGAGGAGCTCGAGCGGCGAGCTCAAACTGGATTACGGTCGGGGCTTGCTTACAATCAACGCTCCCGCTGCCCAGGGAATCAGCGGCAATCTGAAGAACACTGGCGAGGTTTCGTTGCGCGACGTTATTATCCGCTCCGACCTCGACCTCGTGAGCATTATCACGGTTGCGTTGGACGGCAAACCTCTTGCAAGTTCACGGCGCATTCTGCTCCAGGCGATGTCCGAGGAACGCAACAGCGGTTGGGAAACCGAGGCGGTCGCCGGGGGTGTGCAACGGATAGTTGATATTGGGCACGATCCCTGGCAGGTGAAAGAACTGAGTGGCGAGGTACGCTTCCGTCGCGAGGACGCCGCCCAGCTCAAGGTCGTCGCGCTCGACGCCAATGGAATGCCGGTTGGTCCGGCAGGGCACGGCGACCGGATTCTGCTTCAGCCCAAAACGATTTATTACGTCGTTGAAGCGCCCTGAGCGAATATGTTCTAAAACGGGGGCAGGAGATCGCTTGAATGTTTGCGGGGCCGAAGTCATCCAACTGCGATGGATAACTTGACACGCATTCCGGTTGTTCAGTTATTACTCTGCGCCTCCCTGCCTGGCGCAGGCGCGGCATTTTCCTTTGCGCAGGATCCCGGTCAGCGCCTTGAGCGGACCTGCTTTCAAACCTCGCGGCCCTACAACGACACCACGGACCTTCGATCTGACGTGGCCATCGTTTATGGCATCGACGACAAACTGCCCGAACGCATCCATACCTGGCGTGATCACGGGTACCGCATCCACGTGATGACGGGCGTTTCCTGGGGGCAATACCAGGATTATCTCTACGGACGGTTCGACCATCAGAACCATGAGGACGAAGCCCAGACGGATCGCAACGGAAAGAAGATCAGCCACGGCGGTGACGTGTACTATATGTGTCCCGGGACGAACTACGGCCGCTTTCTGTGCGTGGGAGTTCAGCGGGCGCTTGATGCCGGGGCCGAGGCGATCCATCTCGAAGAGCCGGAGTTCTGGGTGCGGGCCGGTTATTCGGAGGGGTTCAAGCGGGAATGGAAAAGCTATTACCAGGAAGACTGGCAGCCGCCGCATGGTTCGGTGGACGCCCAATGGCGCGCGTCGAAACTGAAATACTATCTGTACCGCAGGGCTCTGCAGCAGGTGTTCGACTACATTCACGACTACAATCAACGGACCGGCCGCCGCGTCCGCTGTTATGTCCCGACGCACAGCCTGCTGAATTATGCGCACTGGCATATCGTGAGCCCCGAATCGAGCCTCGCCCGGCTTGACGGTTGCGACGGATACATTGCTCAGGTCTGGACCGGCACGGCGCGCACACCCAACCTGTTTCGCGGCCGGCTGCGCGAGCGAACATTTGAGACTGCGTTTCTTGAATACGGCGCCATGCAGAATCTAGTCCGCGCAACCGGCCGACGAGTCTGGTATTTGAATGATCCAATCGAAGACAACCCCAACCACGACTGGAACGATTACCGGACGAACTGGGAGTCCACGCTGGTGGCGTCGCTGTTCCAACCCGCCGTCTGGCGTTATGAAGTCGCGCCCTGGCCTGAACGTATTTTCAACGGTCGTTACCCAAGGAGAAGCCCCGACCGACAACAAATCCCGGCGGCTTATGCCACGGAATTACAGACCGTGTTCAACGCGCTGGACGACCTAAATCAGCAGCGCGTGGAGTGGGACTGCGGCACCGGCGGAATCGGCGTGTTGGTGAGTGATTCTCTGATGTTCGAACGCAGTGATCCCGCTTCCAGCGACGAGCACATGAGCCATGTTTATGGCATGGCGCTGCCGCTGCTCAAACGCGGAATGCCCATCACGCCTGTCCAACTTGAAAACGTCACCATACCGCATTACCTGGACGGATTTCATGTCCTGCTGCTCACGTATCACGGCATGAAACCCCTCGACGCGGCCGTTCATGCGCCACTGGCCGAGTGGGTCAAACATGGCGGCGTTCTGGTGATATGTGACGACGATACGGATCCCTACAACAAGGTTCGCGAGTGGTGGAACAGCGGCGCGATCCGGTACGCCACTCCGCGAGAACACCTGTTTGAAAAACTCGGCTTGAAAGAAAACCAGTCCAAAATGGAGGGGACGCCGGAAACGATAAAAGTCGGCAAAGGTGGCGTGATCTGGGCGCGCGAGAACCCGGCGACACTGGCGGCCAGCGCAGACGGCGACGCGGAAATCATCCGGATTGTCAAACAGGCAGCCATCAGCGCGAAATTGAAATGGCGCGAAACCGGTCATCTGCTGCTTCGACGCGGGCCGTACATAATAGCGGCGGGTCTCGACGAGTCTATCTCGAGTGAGCCGAAATTGATTTCAGGCCGGTTTGTGAACCTGTTCGATCCTGAGTTGCGCGTTCAGGAATCGATAACTCTCGTTCCCGGATCGCGCTTTTTCCTTCTCGATCTCGACGCCTTCCACGGTCACGAATCCCGGTTGCTTGCATCCGCGTGCAGAGCGCTGCCCCTCAAACAGAATGCGAAACAGATCTCACTGGAGGTGGAAGGCATCGCCCGCACCCCTGCCATTGTTCTGCTTCGTTCACCCAAAGCGCCCCGTGCGGTCACGCTCGACGGGAGCGCGCTCGATAGCTTCGATTACTCCCCCACCCCGCAGTTGCTGTGGGTTCGTTTCACCAACGACGCGAGACCACGCGAACTATCGGTTGTGTATTGAAGTTCGAGGAAATCACTTCAAATGCCGGCCGCACGCGGCGAGGGAGGGATTCCGGAGACCGGCGGCGGTTGGAAATTTGACCCCGTGCATCCAGACGCACACCCGTTCCGACAACCTCGGGCATGGTACATGCGGTTTTTGGGCCCATGAATAGCGATTCGTTGAAGTGCCCGGTGTGCGGAGCAACCATGAGTCGGGTGAAAGTTTTGCCGGCCAAATTTGCCGGGCTTGCCCGGTTCAGATGCACGTGCGGCCACTGCGAGGATTTGAAGGATGACAAGCCTTTGCGCGGTGACAACACACGGGAACTCATCGTCCTTGACGGATTTCAGGAGCTGCCGTGAAGCAGCCAATTCGATGATCTGTTGGAGGCGTTCTTCTTTCGCGCCTTCCCATCAGGCTCGATCATTATCTGTCGCCCGACAGTTGGCATGGCGGGTTTCACCCGGCTGCGGCAGGTAGCCAGCGCGGGTGATCGACACCCCGATCGTGCAATCCCTTCGTGAGCAGACGCGGGTGTTTCCCATCCGCAGCCATCACCCAAACCGCTGGCACGCTGCCGGTGGCTGCGCGGCAAAAAGCAATCCATCGGCCGTCTGGCGATTCGCTCGCTCGAAAGTCCCAGACGGGTGGAGCAGAATGCGTGAGGGGCGTGATCGAGTTATCGCGCGGATCGAGTCGGCAGATTTCCGTGCCGCCGCGCGCAAGCTCAGGCTTGTAATCGCGGTTGAAATGGTCGATGTCGGGCCGTTGTGGCTGAAACTCCCACGGGACCTTCGAGCCGTGCAAACGCCGCGGAAAGAGGATCGTGTTCTCACGAGTCCACGCGACGAGGTTGGAGCCACCGCCATGATTCTTGGCGCTGCCGTAGGTTGCCCCGAACCACATGGAACCCTCCTGGGTTAACACGCGCGACTCGGAACCGTCAGGCCGGCTCACGCAAATGTCCGACCAGTCGTGGCCCGGGTCGGTCCCGGGCTGGCAATCCTGATAGGCGAGCCAGTCGCCAGCGGGCGACCAGGCCGGACCAAAGTAAAGATGCCCGGGCCGAGAGGCGATGCTGATTCTCTGAGCGCCACTGACGTCGCTGGTCCAAATCTGGTAGCCAGCAGAACTCGCCAGATGATAGGCGACGCGGAGCTTATCCGGACTGAGACTGAGGCCATACGGCAAACCTTCCCCCGCGCGGGTAAACTCGCGTGCGTCCGTGCCGTCGAGGTTCATGCTGAAGCTCTGACCAACCTTGTTTCGGACGACCTGCACGAGCATGCGTTCGTCATTCAACAAAAGTTGGGGCGCATAAAACGGCGCCATCCGTTCGCGGGTGGCGACCTCTTTCAACGAACTTGAGTTCAGATCGTAAATCCAGAGGTGCGTCGGCGTTTGTGTGTAATACTCCTCGAAAGGGCGGCCCGGGCCGTCGCGGCGAGGCTCCATGCTGAGAAACAGAACGCGCTGACCGTCGGAGAAAAAATCGGCGGGCTGCCAGGTGACCTGGTCAGGAACATCGAACTCAAGATAGCGAAGGCCCGTGCCGTCGGCATTGATCAGCCCTGTCCGGCCTTGCGAGAGGAAAAACAACCTCGCCAGCCGGCCGCTCCGGTTCTGCCGCGCACGCATCGGCGAGCGACACGATACACCGGTGGCCAGCGACGCGAGCGCCATTGCTGCGAGGAATCGTCGGCGATTGACTTTTGTTGGCAGGGTGGAGGAGTTGTATGACCGCAAGGGCCGTTTGCAGAAGCAGGAAGTCGGCGAGCGCATCGCCAACGTTACACGAATCGGCAACGGATGACAAAAGAACGTGGTTGTCGCGCCGCGTCGCTCGAACCGCGCCCGCCGTCTAATAACCCAGTTCGGCCTTGCGCTGCTGAGCGGTGGGCAGAGGGTCCTTCTTGGCTGCGATGGCCTCCTGGCCGGAATCCTTCACGCGCCGGGCTTCGGCGGCGTTGAATTCAATGCCGGCCTGAAATTCCGCCGGCACTGCCCCGTCCGCATAGATTGCCTCGACCGGGCAGACCTCGACGCATGCAGTGCAGTCGATGCAGTCGTCCGGGTGAATGACCAGTTGTTGGTCAAGTTCGTAAAAGCAAGCGACGGGGCAGACTTCGACACAATCGGTGAATTTGCAACGCTGACATTTGTCCGTGACAACGTGGGCCATAGCAATCCTGTGATAAAGTTTTGTTTCAGACGAACGGACACACAATGTTCTTCGCCACACCAGCCGTCAAGTTCGCGAACGGCAAAAATACTTCTCGTTGTCCTTTTCAGGGTCGTGAGGTATGAATCTGGCCAGCACAAATCTACCGGAAGAAATCGATATGAAACTTGTATTATGCGTGATGGCTTTCACGGCGCTGACGTTTGGTCTCGCCGCCGGGGCGGAAGACCGGGTTGTTTACGAGGGCAAGGACGGTCCGGGGCATGGCAAACACATCGTTTTCATCACCGGGGACGAGGAATACCGCTCAGAGGAGGGAATGCCGATGCTTGGCAGGATGCTGGCCGAACGCCATGGCTTCAAATGCACGGTTCTTTTTGCGATCAACCCGGCCGATGGCACGATTGATCCGAATAATCAGACCAACATCGTGGGCATGGATGCGCTCAAGTCTGCCGACCTGGTCGTTATGCAATTGCGCTTCCGTGAACTGCCGGACGATCAGATGAAGTATTTTGTGGATTACTGCGAGTCCGGAAAACCGATCCTGGCGGTTCGCACTTCGACGCATGCCTTCGCCTACAGCCGCAACAAGCGCAGCCCTTACACAAAGTTCGACTGGCAAAGCAAGGAATGGCCCGGCGGATTCGGTCAGCAGGTTTTGGGCGAGACGTGGGTGAGTCATCACGGAAATCACGGACAGGAAAGCACCCGGGGCGTCATCAACGAATATTTCAAGGATCACCCGATATTAAAAGGGGTCGCGGACATCTGGGGTCCGACGGATGTTTACGGCATCGCCCATCTGCCGAAAGGCGCCCAGGTGCTCGTTTACGGCCAGGTCCTTGAAGGCATGAAACCGACCGATAGACCGGTGGACGGACCCAAGAACAACCCGATGATGCCGATCATCTGGACGCGTAACTACACCTGGGAAACCGGCAAAACCTCGCGCATCGTTTGCACCACCATCGGAGCGGCCGTTGATCTTGAAAACGATGGGCTGCGGCGTCTTTTTACCAATGCGATATACTGGGAGCTCGGTCTGGAAGACAGAATCTCGCCGACCAGCAACGTGGCTCCGGTTGGCGAGTATCACCCGAACTTTTTTGGTTTCGGCAAATTCAAGCGCGGCCTGAAGCCCGCCGATTTCGACCCGGCGGCGAGGCCATAGCCGGTTCATCGGAGGTTTCGCCTTGGAAAGGTTGAGGATCGGATCCACGCGGTGAGAGTTTTCGGACGACGGGCCATCGGTTATCAGAAAGGCCCTGAACACAGGCGACCGTCAGCTTGCCGATGAAGCGATAAGATGAACGACCGGAGGATAGGTTCCCGTTCGGCGCACAGTTTTCCCGCTCGCTCCCGACGCTCCACCGCGTCAAATTGAGGCGCGTTTTTCCGGTCCTGCGATTTACGGGAACAATTCGCGCAGCGATGGCTCATAATGACAACGACAGTCGAATGACTGCCCACCAGGAATTTGAACTCCTTGTGAATCAGTATTATTCCACGCTGTATCAATTCGCCTTCAGCCTGGCCCGAAACGAGGACGACGCGCGTGACCTGACCCAGCAGACCTTTTACGCGTGGGCGCGAAAGGGCCATCAACTTCGCGACCGTTCGAAGGTCAAAACCTGGCTGTTCACGACCCTGTATCACGAGTTTCTCGAAAAGAAACGCCGACAGGTCCGCTTTCCTCATTTTGAACTGAGCGCGGTGGATCAAGATCTGCCAAACGTGGCGCCGGCGACGATAAACGAATTGGATTCGGGGGCCGTGTTGCAATCACTCGCGCAGCTTGACGAAACCTTCCAGGCTCCCGTCGCCCTCTTTTACCTGGAAGACCATTCCTACAAGGAAATCGCGGATATTCTGGGTGTGCCGCTGGGGACGGTGAAATCGCGGATTTCGCGCGGCATCGCCCAGCTTCAGCAGATTTTGACCCATAACGAACCTCCCGGCGACGCGCCGAAAACGCGGACACATGGATAGCCAGCAAGCAAAGGACATTCTGATGCGGTACCGCCCCGGCGTGGCGGACGCGACCGACGCGGATGTGGACGCGGCCCTCGAGCAAGCCAGACGCGACCCGCACCTCGGCCGCTGGTTCGATCAGCATTGCGCCTTTCAGACTGCCGTCCGCAATCGGCTCAAACAACTGCCGGTGCCTGTTGACTTGAAGGAGACAATTCTAGCCGGGTATGGACGTGTATTGGTAATTGTATGGTGGCAGCGTCCTGTGTACCGCGCCCTCGCTGCCGCGGCAGCCGTTGTATTGGTGGCGGCCCTGATTTATTTTCGCCCGGAACCGCGCGAGGACAAAAGTTTTGCTGCGTTCCGCGATCGCGTCGTGCGTTCAGCCCAGCGCGGCTATGCCATGGATCTGACCACCACCAACCTGGGCGAAATTCGCACTTATCTCGCGGAGCACCATGGTCATGCCGACTACACTCTGCCTCCCGCCTTGAAAAAGCTCCCGGGAGACGGGTGCGCGGTTTTGCGATGGCAGAATAAAACCGTTTCCATGGTCTGTTTCGACCTCGGCAACCACAACGATCTGTATCTGTTTGTTGCAAAACGGTCCGATCTCCCCGACGCCCCTTCCACCGCTGAGCCGCAGTTCGTTCGAATTGAAAAGCTGAGCGCCGCCAGCTGGAACGGGGGCGACAACATTTACGTTCTGGCCGGCAGCGGAGACGAACAGTTCATCCGCAATTATCTTCCGGGGAATTCACCGTGAGAAATCGAAGACCGGATTCAAAACCTTACCGGGCGCCTCAAACCCTGCGGTTATTTCAGCAGCCGGTCACGCAGCCTCGCCAGCGCGCGCGCGCGATGGCTCAACCGGTTCTTCACGTCCTTGCCCAGCACCGCAAACGATTCTTCATACCCATCCGGAACAAAAAGAGGATCGTACCCGAACCCGCCCTGCCCCTGAGGAGCGGAGCCGATGTGCCCTTCACATACGCCTTCGAACAATTCGGTTTGAAGCTCGGACGCGTTGGCGTCGCAGACGGGCGAAGCGCCCTCGGGCGCTTCCGGCAAAACCGGGGTCAGTGCAAGCACACAACGAAAACGCGCGGTTCTTTTCCCCAACGGAACGTCCTGCAACAGGCGAAGCAGCTTGGCGTTGTTGGCCGCGTCCGCCGCGTTATCCATCGACCCGCCCGCGTGCGGGGCAGTCGTCATCCCTTCGCCAAGCGCGGCAAAACGCGCTGAATGGACACCCGGCGCCCCGTTGAGCGCGTCCACCTCCAACCCGGAGTCATCCGCCAAAACGTAAGGCTCCATGGCTTCTGCTCCGAAATCGCTGTTCGAGCTGCGCGCCAGCCAGCACGCGAATTCCACCGACTTTTTTGTCGCGTTGCCGGCGAATGTCGAAGCGTCTTCGATGGTTCTCGGTGCGTTTGGAAAGTTGTTCAGCGTGAGGCATTGAAAGCGCCCGCCGAGAATCCCCCGGATTTCCTGGGCTTTGTGCGCGTTCCACGTCGCGATGAACAGAATGACCATGCCGCATACTGAACGACACCAAAGCGGAGTCACGCCAATTCACGCGGAATGAGGCGCTTCAGGAAGGATGACCCCGACCCGCAATTCTGCGTGAAGGAATTCCCGCGTCACGGGTTGGGCAGCCGGCCGACACGATAGAACCGCAGAAAATTCACATCGAACGCCTCACCGTAAAGCTCATTGCTCACGGAGGCGGTGTTGGTCGCAAGTGAAGTCCAGTTCGTCAGGTCGGGAGAGTTCTGGACGACATAATTCAATCCCGGGTTCGCGGTGTAGGTAAACTGAAACTGGCCGTTGGTAACCTGCGGCGAGGAAAGCGTCACATCGACCGGCGTCACCACCGAAATATTGACCGGCGCGGACGTTTTCGACAGGCCTCCACTGTCGGTGGCCACGGCCGTGAGGGAATACCTGCCGGCGGTCAGATTACTCGCGGTGATACTGAACGGACTGGTTGAGGCGGCCCCCACCGGATTGTCGTTCGCGAAAAACTGAACGTCCGAAATGCTTTCGCCGGCGTCGGACGCGCCGGCCTGTACCGCGACGTCAGCCGGCGCGGCAAAGACCGCGCCTTCGACCGGACTGTCAATGGCAACCACCGGCGGCAAATTGGAAGTGGACACGACCACCACCATGCCGGTCATTCCGGCCGCAGCGTGACCCAGTAAAATGCATTCATAAGGATATGATCCCGGAACATTAAACGTGTGTGAGCAACTCACCACGGTGCCGCTGCCGCAAATGGGATCTGCGCCGGTTCCCGTTATCGTATGCGAAGCGAATGGTGTGTTGCCCTGCCAAACGACCGTGTCGCCGACGTTGATCGTAAGATTGTTGGGGGTAAAAAAGAAGCTCCCAAAATTAACCGTGTTCGTGGTTGCGGATAAATCGAACGGTCCGGCCAATATCACTGACAACAAAAACCATTTCAAATCATGTTTTTCGATCTTCAATTTCATGCTGGTAAGATGATTGCAAGGACCCTTGGTTCCGGTGAACCTTTTCCTCTGCAACAAGATCGCGTTTCATCTGTCCACGCATGAAGTTGCCGCAAAACGAGAAATAATCCAGTCGCAGCGTGTTTTTAATCTGCGGCTATGCCTGTGTCACTTGAACCACGATCGAGTAGAAGCCGGCATCGGTCGCGCGGTCCACAAACGCTGTGCCGGTGGAGCCATTGCCGGTCAACACTGATGAAGTTGCCGCCCCGCCACTGGTCGTCGCGAACAAAACGGTCGTGCCGGGATCCGTGAAGGACTGCCGCAACACCACGCGATATTTCACCCCGGATTTGGTGGGGAACTGCAATTGAAAGCGCGGACCAACCGTGCCCTGGACAGCGGTTCCGGTCACCGAGTAGCCCAGTCCCGGAATCTCAATGCAAAGAATCGTGCCGTCGAAGCTGTTGGCATACGAGATTAACGGCTTGGTCGTCGGTCCCGCCACCACGCTTCCGTCGATCGCGTACCGGGAACCGTGACACGGGCATAAACTCGCGCCTATTGAGGCGTTGAACGTCGGAACAACGCAACCAAGATGCTGACAGCGGGTGCTCAGTGCAAAAAATTGATCCGCGGCTCCGCGATTGACCAACACCGGATAAAAGGCGCCGCTTGGCCCGTTCGTGGTGAACGGATTCAGCGCCAATCGAACCGAGCCGTTGGTGTTCTGTAACGCTGGAAAATCCCCCACCCGCACGCGCAAAATGCCCGCTCCCGGCGCGGCCGGCTGGCAATCCGCCACCAGGGTGGCAAGCCAACCCTTGCCCACAAAGGTCGACACCGCGGTTCCCACGACAAAATGCCCGATGAAATGACGCCTGGACAAATCTGAATTCAGATCTGCGAATGGCTGGTCGCGCTCACCAAGACCCTTGACCCTATGAACCATAAGATACCGGTTTCATACTCGTGAGACACACGCATCTCCGCTTTGTTCCCGGAAACCTTCATCTCCGCCTCGAGTCATGCGGACCTTTTGACGTGATGAATCACGGCAGATTGATGTTCAGTGAAGCCATGACGGCGTGCGCCCGATAGTTGTTCGCGCCGGCCGAAGTGGGCTCGTCGTAACGGAAATAACCGTATTGGACGTTTGCGGTCATATTTTTCAACAACCGCCGCGTCACGCCCGCCGTCACCGCGTGGCGGTCATACCCGATCCCCAGGGGCAGGCCGCTCGCCTCATTGTTTTGCCGATAATCGGCGCGAGAGAAGGAATAACTCGCGTGAAAGTCGGTCGATCTGCTGACTATGAATGTTGCGGTGGAGAGCACGCTGTAGATGTCGCCGCGATACGGTACAACGACTGCCCCGTCATTTACGCCGGTCAACAGTCGCGATTGCGAATAAGAGAACGTCGTGGAAAGATTCAACCGCCGCCACGGCGTCAGGGTCGTGTTGATGCTGTAAACGTGCGCGTCCTCGTTTCCCGCAAGGATTTCGCCGCCTGGAAAAAACGCCCCCAAACTGACGTTCGTGCTCGACTCTGTCGAGGTGTGATAATCGGTGGCCGTGACTTCGTACTTCAGCGTTGTCTTCAGCCACGTCGCCGGACGAAGCACCAGCCTGGCCGTCACGCTGTCGTTCTTGATGTCACGCGATAACATGAACGCGGGATAGCCGTTGCCCGGGAAGAAAAACGGCGGCTGCGAACCATCGATGTCGCTGCGGTTGTCGTAGTCCGTTCGCTTGTCGTGGTGCGTGAAACTGGCGTCGAGCGAAACGCGCGGCCACGGAGAAATGGTGAACCCTGCGCGGTATTGCTTCAGATCCCCCCTGGCATTCGTGTCGCGTACGAAATCGCGACTGTCACCGAAACCGTCGTCAACGAAGCCGTTCTCGTAATAATCGATCCTTTCCTGCTGGAGGCGGGCATCGCCATAAAGAACGGTGAAAGGAATCCGGTCGTAGCGCACCTCGAACGTCTCATCCACGGCCGAACGATCTGTGTCCGACAGACCCGAGAATGGATTCGCGAGAGAACCTGGCAGTGGAATGCGCAAATCGGCCTGACTGAATCCGTTGCGCCGCTGCCATTCAGCCTGGGCGCCCGCCGCTGCGGTCAAACCCTGCCACGGCCCCAATCGGACGTTGCCGTTGATCGTGTGCGATTCCTGGCTCAGCGTGATGCTCTGGCTGCTGTCACCGGCCTGCAACGCTCCCGGCGTCGCGACCGAGTCAAACACCTGGCTGATCGAACCGTCGCCGTTAAGTCGCGAGTAAAGATAGCCGGCGGATACAAGGAGCCATTCGGCCACCGGCTTTTCAACGCGGAACGCATTCGCGGCGTCGAAATGACGGTAGGTCTCTTTGTAGATTCCAATGCTGTTCGGGTTGAAAAAATATGCGTCGCCCTGGCTGATTCGCGTCGTTTTCAAATCGTAAATCTCCGCGCGAAAATTATCCTCCAGCGAAACCCCGGCGACCTCATGGTTCAAGCCCAGTTTGAAGATATGCGCGTGCTCGTTGAGATCCTTGTAGCCGGGATAAACGGCCTTGAAAGTCCCGTTCGTGTTGAGACCCCATTGCAACGTGGATTCGTTGCCATCCCTGAACTGATATTCGTAACCCAAAACCAATTTCGGCCAGTTGGGCAGAGTCAATCCCAGGTCAAACCACGCCTTGCCGTTGTTCACATACAGGTCGCGGTTGAGCGTCGGTGGCGGTTGATTGGAAAAAGAGCCGCCGGCATCGTTGAAATACTTGCGATACGTGTCAAAGCCGGCGCGGACGAAGCCAAGATCGGGCCTGGCCAATGTGAGCGCGATGCGGTAGTCCTCCTGTGGAAACAGCGCCCGACCTTCGACTTTCAATTCCGCGTCCTTGCCGACCGGCTCTGTCATCTCGAAGCGTTCGTAACCGGACGTGAAGCCTTCCTTTTGCGACCAGTCCTCCCTAAACTTCTGTTTGTTACCAGTCACATGGATCCATTGTACGACCGGCGTGACAGACATCCGGGTTTCACGTCGGGCAGTCTCGGCGCCCTTCGGCCATGCCGCCCCTTGATCAATCCAGGCGCGCAATAATCCAATCTGGTTCGTCGTCAATGGATCGCCCTTGCCCGCGGGCGGCATCTCCTTGTCCTCAACGAGGCGGGCCACGTATTGAATCAATTTGCTTTGGGCGCTGTTGCCGGGAACGATGTCATCGTGATTGTTCTCACCGCCTTCCAACGCGGACTCGCGATTATCCAGACGAAACCTGGACTTCGGATGCTCGGGCCCGTGGCAACGGAAACAGGAGCTTTCGAAAATTGACTTCACGTCGCGGTCGAATTCGACGGAAACACCAGCGGGAGGCGGAAGTTCGCCCACATCCGTACTGGCGCCCAGGGATGGAACGGCCACGGCAAAAAGCAGAACCCAGACGGTAGTCGAGCTGGATTGGATTGATTTCAAATGCTCCATGCGAAGATCGGCTTTGTCTAATACAGCAAAAGGCGGTTTACGTTTGACCCATGCACCGCTGTGTGACAACCCGCGCTGGAACAAGTGCCAAGCTGCATATAAAACGTGTGATCTGACTTTCCGATGGCGATGCTTCCGGACATGGCTTGCACCTGGGCGTGGCACCGCAGGCAAAGGTTCGCGTCGCGTTCTAGCAACAGCTTGGCGTTGATCGAGCCGTGCGGCGCGTGACAGGCAACGCAACCCTCGCGCATGGCGGCGTGCTCGAAAACAAACGGCCTCGCCTGTTCGCGATGACACTGACTGCACGATTCGTTCAACCGGGCCATCGCCAGGCCGCCGCGCGGTTTCATGATGTCGCTGCCGTGCGGATCATGGCATTGCACGCAGTTCATCCGGTTCTCAATGACGGGATGATGCTGTGGCAGGTTGAATTCCGCGTGTGTTTCAAGGTGGCATTGAAAACACGCGGCCGGGTCCTTGCCCGGATTGACAATCAGCCTGGCGCGTCCGCCGCCGGCTTCGACGTGTTTGCTTCCCGGCCCGTGACAGGATTCGCAACCGGCCGTCCCCGCCCATTTCAAATCGTCCCGGTAAAACCTGCCGTGTGGACTTCCGGGAAACTGGCGCGCGATCTCGGCGTGGCAGTCCGCGCACACCTTGTTGCCGACGTAATGCGCGCCTTCGATCTGCGGCGGCTCGATGACTGTCCGATCCAGCGTCGAACATGAAGTGAAAAAAAGCGGGCCGGCAGCCGCCGCTGCCAACGCGCCGGTAAGGAAACAGAATCGCCAGTGCTTCATCGCCAAAAGGGTTTGTGAAAGCGGCTGGTTTCGGGAAAAGGCCGCTCTTTTCGCGGCGACAATTGGCCCAACAACGACGTCATTTCAAGCTCATTTCCCTCAGGGAACCATTTTGTTGGTGGTCCGTCTTAACTGGACGTGGTTGGCGCGCGATTTACCTCATCTCTCGGGTTGGCAACGTCGTTTGCGTTTGCCGTCGCCGCGAATCCCGTGTCCCTGGCCAATTCAGTGACGCTCACTCCCGTCGCCGATACGACGCTGTTTGAAACCACGCCCACCAACAACCTCGGCGCGGAAGCGACTCTGATCTGCGGAACGACCGCGAGCGGTTTCAGAAACCGTGCGGTCCTCAAATTCGACATTGCCGAGCAAATTCCACCCGGCGCCGTCGT
Organism: Candidatus Angelobacter sp.; assembly: GCA_035607015.1. NCBI lineage: Bacteria > Pseudomonadati > Acidobacteriota > Terriglobia > Candidatus Angelobacter > Candidatus Angelobacter sp. Next base: position 14,178 of record DATNDF010000190.1, read on the forward strand.
CACCTCGGCCACCTTGACCCTGACCGTCGTCAAAGTGAATCCCTTTACGCCCGTCAGCGCGACCTTTGAGTTGCATCGGCTCCTGCAACCGTGGGGTGAAGGCACCGGCACCGGTTTTAACCGCGGGCTTGGCGCGACGAACGGTGAAGCCACCTGGGACGCGCGCGCGTTTCCGAATGATCTCTGGAGCAGCCCCGGCGCCGCGGTTGACACGGATTACGCTGCCACCGTCAGTTCGTCGGCGCTCATCGACGGACCCGGTGGTTACCCCCTCCCTTCAACGTCCGCACTGATCGCCGACGTCCAATCCTGGCTCGACGACACCAATTCCAATCTTGGCTGGATACTCGTCTGCACCGACGAAGCAACCCCTTTTACTTCTCATCGCCTCTCGTCGAGGGAAAGCGCAAGCGGCGCTCCTTCGCTGCTCATCGAATACACGCCCGCTCAATCGCCGCTACAAATCAGCGCGCTGAATTCGGCAGCCGGCAAAATGAGCTTCCAGTTCAACGCCCGGGCCCAACAGACCTACGCCGTGGAATTCACAGATGCGCTTTCGCCGCCGAACTGGCAGACGTTGACGAACATACCCGCGCAGTCAACCACCACCAACATCGCGATTTCAATCGACACCGCGGGTGACCGGCTTTTCTGCCGCATCAGAACTCCCTGAGTGAGTCGGTCAGCAGTCAGGAATTCTTCCATTGCCCTGCCGCGTCGTTTCCTCAATATTTCGCCGCTATGTCGAGCAGTCGCAGGCAATATCCTTTTCACCTGATCGAACCCAAGTGGCAAAAGACCTGGGACGAGCAGCAAAGTTTTCGCGCGTTCAATCCGGGCGAGGAAATTCCTGCGGACCATCCGTTCGCAAAGCGCCATGGCATTTCCGGCAAGATCAGCGCCGCGCAATTGCCGCCGAAATTCTACATCCTCGACATGTTCCCCTACCCGTCCGGCGCGGGGCTGCACGTCGGGCATCCGGAAGGCTACACCGCAACCGACATTCTCGCCCGCTACCGCCGGGCGCAAGGGTTCAATGTCCTGCATCCGATGGGCTGGGACGCGTTCGGCCTGCCCGCCGAGCAATACGCCGTCAAGACCGGCCAACATCCGCGCCAGACCACCGAGCAAAACATCGCCACCTTCAAGCGCCAGATCCAAAGCCTCGGCTTCAGCTACGACTGGTCGCGCGAACTGGCCACGACCGACCCGGATTATTTCAAGTGGACGCAGTGGATTTTTCTCAAGCTCTACAACTCGTGGTTCAATCCGGAGACGAACAAGGCTGAACCGATCGAAACACTGGAGTATCCGGCAGAAATGACGCTGATAGAGGACGCGTCGAAACTCGTCTTAACGTACGACCCTGGCCAGGCTCCCACCAAAGAGGAACAAGAGGAGTTCAAGAGGCTATTTAAGGAACAGTTCAATACGCAATCGGAAAAGGATCGTCGCGAGTACCGCGATTCAAAACGTCTCGCCTACGTCAGTGAGCAACCCGTCTGGTGGTGCGAACAACTCGGCACGGTCTTGGCCAACGAGGAAGTCGTGGACGGCAAGAGCGAAGTCGGCGGCCATCCCGTGACGCGCAAGCCGATGCGCCAATGGATGCTCCGCATCACCGCTTACGCCGAGCGATTGCTGAGCGACCTCGACACGATTGACTGGAGCGATTCGCTCAAGGAAATGCAGCGAAACTGGATTGGTCGAAGTGAAGGCGCGGAAGTTCAATTCCAGGTTGCCGTTGATGACTTGGGTGGAACAGGCCACCGGCCTGTTTTGTTCGGCGACTCGCCGGACAAGGCGGTTGGCAAGTTGCCAACCGCAACGGGCGAGCCGCCCGTTCCACCTGAACCAAAAGCAAAAGCCCAAACAATTACCGTCTTTACAACGCGGCCCGATACGTTGTTCGGCGCGACCTACATGGTGCTGTCGCCGGAGCACAAACTCGTGGACAAACTCGCTGACATCGCAAAGCCACATCCGGATGCGACAATCAACGAACGAATCACTGACACCGAAGTTCGAGTCCTCGATTTGGAAGGCCGTCAGATCGGTTGCATGGCAAAGGCTACAGCGATAGCGGCGGCACGTCGGGCAAACGCTGACCTCCTGTTGATTGCTCCGAACGCAAATCCGCCGGTATGCCGCATCGTCCGGTTTCCCGACTTCTTCAAGAAGCAGATCGCCGACTACCGCTCTTCCACCGCCGGCAAATCCGATCTCGAACGTACCGAACTCGCGAAGGAAAAGACCGGCGTGTTCACCGGCGCCTACGCCATCAATCCGGTGATTGACCCGAACGACCCGCTATGGCCGAACCAGCACCGAATTCCCATTTGGATCGCTGACTACGTCTTGGCTTCGTATGGCACAGGCGCGATCATGGCTGTTCCTTCACACGACGAGCGCGATATGGAGTTTGCGCTCAAATTCGACATCACGACGCAGAATGTAGTCTTGCCGCCCGATGACTGGCTTCGTTCTCGTGTCAGTTCAGCTTTCAAAGACAACCCGATTGAGGAGATTCGCGACGTTTACCGAACCACCAACGCTTACTTTGGCCAGCACGCATTTGTCGGCGACGGCATTTCAGTCAACTCGCACAACGCAGAGATTTCACTCGACGGCCTCCCCACCGCCGAGGCCAAAAAGAAAATCACCGACTGGCTCGAAGCCAAAGGGCTCGGCAAGCGCACGATCAATTACAAACTCCGCGACTGGCTCTTCAGCCGACAGCGTTACTGGGGCGAGCCGTTTCCGATTGTTTGGAAGCGCGACGCCAGTGGGAATCTGTATCACGAGGCACTGCCGGAAAGCGCGTTGCCCGTCCTGCCGCCGGCGTTGAGCGACTACAAACCCACCGCCACCGGCGCACCGCCGCTCACCCGCGCGAAGGATTGGGTCAACCTGCCCGACGGCTCGACCCGCGAGACGAACACCATGCCCCAATGGGCCGGCTCGTGCTGGTATTATCTCCGTTATCTTGACGCGAAAAATTCCGCCGCGTTTGTCGGTCGTGGAGCTGAAAGTTACTGGATGGGTGTAGCGTCGGGCCTGCGGCCCGACAAATCGGCGCGCAGCGCCGACGCTACAACCCCCGGCGTTGACCTCTACGTCGGCGGCACGGAGCACGCCGTCTTGCACCTCCTCTACGCGCGATTCTGGCACAAGGTTTTGTTCGACCTCGGCTACGTCTCGACCCCCGAGCCGTTTTTCAAACTCGTTAATCAGGGCCTCATCCTCGGCGAAGATGGGCAGAAAATGTCCAAGTCCCGCGGCAACGTGGTAAACCCGGACGACGTCCTCAAGGAATACGGCGCGGACGCGTTCCGGCTTTACGAGATGTTCATGGGCCCGTTGCAGGACACCAAACCGTGGAACACTCGAGGCGTCGAGGGCGTGTATCGTTTCCTCGGCCGCGTGTGGCGCTTGTTCGTGGACGAACAGAGTGAAACAGAATTCGAGCAGGCCGAGACAACCGCAGAGGCGCAGGGGCGCGGAGAATTGTTAAACTTGATCAAGCTCGATAAGCGCATTAAAGACATTCAACCCACGGCAGCTCAGCTCAAAACGCTCCACGCCTGCATCAAGAAGGTCACCGAAGACCTCGACGGGATGCGCTTCAACACGGCCATCTCGGGCATGATGGTCTTCGTGAACGACGCGATGACGTGGGAAACGCGACCGCTCAGCGTCTTGAAAACTTTTCTGCAATTGCTCGCGCCGTTCGCGCCGCATATCGCGGAAGAACTTTGGGCGAAGCTCCACTCATCCTTCAGCCTTCATCCTTCAGCCCTGGCTTACGCCCCGTGGCCCGAATTTGATCCCGCCTTGCTCGCCGAAGACACGCTGGAAATCCCCGTCCAGGTAAACGGCAAGTTGCGCGACGTCATCACGGTCCCCGTCGGCTCCAGCCGGGAACACCTCGAATCTGTGGCCCTCTCCAGCGATAAGGTGCAGCAGTTCCTCAAGGACAAGACGGTGAAAAAAGTCGTCGTCGTAGCGAACAAGCTGGTGAATGTCGTTGCTGCTTGAGCAAAATTCGCGGTTGTTAGCCCGGCCGGCTGAACCTATATTGCACGCGATGCTGCGGTTGACCAAACAGGAACAACTGGTCTTGTGCGTTGTGCTGTCGCTGCTGCTGGTCGGCTGGGCTGTCAAGTCCTGGCGCACCGCGCAACCGTCCGAGCGGCCTGTTGAACAGACCGGCCCAGAATAACATGCAAGCACCCAGTTTCGAGGAAGCGATTGAACAAATAGTGGCAGGAGACGCGCGTTTCCAGCGCGAGGCCTATTTTTTTGTCCGCGAGGCGCTTGATCACACACAGAAGATGGTTGGCAAGGCGCCAAAGAAGGAGGAGGTCCGCCACGTCACCGGCCAGCAACTGCTCAATGGCATCCGCGATTACGCCCTGCAACAGTTCGGGCCGATGGCGATGACAGTGCTGGATACCTGGGGCATCCGCAGTTGCGAACACTTCGGCGAAATTGTCTTCAACATGGTCGAGACAAAAGTGCTGTCCAAAACGGAGAATGACAGTCGCGATGATTTCAAGAACGGCTATGATTTTCACGAAGCATTTCGCAAACCCTTTTTGCCCGCGTCCCGGGTCAACGCTCCGCAGGCTGAGACCCGCCGGAGCTGAGCCGCCTTTCGTTTTTCACCGGCCTCCCATTTGATTATGCACCCTCACATCGTCTCCGGCTCACGCGCTCCGGCCCGCAAAGGCACCAGGGCCGTTTCCGCCTGCCCGCCCGGCGCTCAACTGACAACTCTGGACAACGGCCTGGCCATCATCGTCCGCGAAGACCATAGCGCGCCGGTGGTCTCGGCGCAGGCCTGGTGCATGGCCGGGAGCATTCACGAGGGGCGCTGGCTTGGGGCGGGCCTCTCGCACGTGCTTGAACACATGTTGTTCAAGGGCACCGCAACGCGGCCGGGCGCGCGCATCGATCAGGAGGTGCAGGAGGCGGGAGGTTACATGAACGCCTATACGTCGTTCGACCGCACCGTTTACTGGATCAATGTTCCAAACACCGGCGCGCGCGTCGCGATCGACATTCTCTGTGACATCATGCAAAACGCCACGCTGCCCCCGGACGAGCTGGCGAAAGAGCTCGATGTCATTCGCAGGGAAATGGACATGGGACAGGACGATCCGGCGCGCCGCTCCGGCCGCCGTCTTTTTGAGACGGCGTACACACGCAGCCCGTACCGTTACACGGTCATCGGCTACCGCGACATTTTCGACGAATTGAAGCCCGACGACATCCGTGGATACTACCGGGAAAAGTACGCTCCCAATAA
>DATNDF010000191.1 GCA_035607015.1 Candidatus Angelobacter sp.
GTGCCGTGACAGCCGCCATTTCCAACGCACTACTCAAGCTTGAAATCCGATGGCTCGACCTCCCAATATCATTCCCATGAGAAAGAACGTTCTTATTGCTTCTGCGCTGGTGGTTGTTTCGCTTCTCCCGTCCGGCGCGCCGCGCGCGGCGGAAAGCCCGAAGAAAGAAATCCGAGTCGGCTTTTCGCAGATCGGCGCGGAGAGCGGCTGGCGGACTGCGGAGACCGGGTCCATTCGTTCGGAGGCCGCCCGACGCGGCGTCAACCTCCGGTTCTCCGATGCGCAACAGAAACAGGAGAATCAGATCAAGGCGCTTCACGCGTTCATTGCGCAACGGGTGGACGCCATCATTCTTGCGCCGGTGGTCGAAACCGGCTGGGAGCCGGTCCTGAAACAGGCGAAAGCGGCGAAGATCCCGGTCGTTCTCGTGGATCGCGGTGTGCGCGTGTCGGACGATTCTCTTTTCGCCACGTTGATCGCGTCCGATTTCGTCGCGGAAGGGCGCATGGCGGGCGAGTGGCTGGCGAAGCAGTTGAACGGCAGGGGCAACATCGTCGAACTGCAGGGCACGCCGGGGGCGGCGCCTGCCATCGACCGCAAAAAGGGTTTCGAGGAGGCGCTGAAGAATCATCCGGACGTCAAAATCGTCAAATCCCAGACGGGGGAATTTACGCGCGCCAAGGGCAAGGAGGTGATGGAGGCATTCATCAAGGCAGCCCAGGGCAGCAACACGAAAATTGACGCCGTTTACGCGCACAACGATGACATGGCGCTGGGCGCGATTCAGGCCATCGAAGAAGCCGGCCTGAGACCGGGGAAGGACGTGATCGTCGTCTCGATTGACGGGATAAAGCCCGCGTTCGAGGCAATGGTTGCGGGCAAGTTGAATTGTACCGTCGAATGCAATCCGCTGTTGGGCCCGGCGGCGTTCGACGCAGTTGAAGCGGTGCTCGCGGGCAAATCCCTGCCGAAAAAGACCATCGTGAAAGACCGGATTTTTGACCAGTCCGTGGCGAAGGACGTGATCGGGACGCGGCGGTATTGAGCGAAAGCCGCCACGAGGTTCGAGGCTGGTGTCGGACGGGAACGAACTCCGCGGCCGGCAGAATCTCTCGCCCATGAAACAGGTTGCCACCAGATTCAATGCGGTGCTCGCTTTGATGTGCATAGTCGTTTCAGTCGCGACTACGGGCGAAACAGGCGCCCTGTACTCCAATCCGGTTCTGGCCGGTGATTATCCCGATCCATCCGTCATCCGGGTCGGCAAAGACTATTGGGCGACGGCGACGTCGTCCGAGTGGGGGCCGCAGTTCCCCATTCTGCGCTCGCGTGACCTGGTGAACTGGAAGGTCGAAGGATCGGTCTTCGCGAAGCGTCCGGAGTGGGCGGTCGGCAATTTCTGGGCGCCGGAGATCTCAGAGTATCACGGGCGCTACTTCGTATATTACGTGGGCCGCAAGAGGGGCGGGCCGTTAAGCGTGGCGGTGGCGACAGCGGACAAGCCAGAGGGGCCGTACGCGGATCACGGGCCGCTGGTTTCGCAGGATGCCGGCTCCATTGATCCTGTACCTGCAACCGATGAAAAGGGGGACCGCTATCTGATCTGGAAAGAGGACGGAAACAGCCGGAAGCTGCACACCCTTATCTGGGTGCAAAAACTCTCCGACGATGGCACGCAACTCGCGGGTGACAGGAAAGAACTCATTCGCAACGACACTCCCTGGGAAGGCGCGGTGGTGGAGGGCCCTTTCGTGTTGCGGTGCTCGGGATGGTTCTATCTGTTTTACTCGGGTTCGGGCTGTTGCGGTCGCGGATGCACCTACGCCCTGGGCGTCGCCCGCGCCCGCGCGCTCCTGGGGCCGTGGGAAAAAAATCCAGCGAACCCCATCCTCGCCGGCAATAATCACTGGAAGTGTCCCGGCCATGGCAGCATCGTTACGGATGAGCGAAACCGCAATTTCCTGCTTTACCACGCCTACGACGCCGGGACGTTCGTTTATACGGGTCGCGAAATGCTGCTCGACGAAATAAAGTTCGGCGACGACGGCTGGCCCGTGATCAACGACGGAAACGGGCCGAGTGTGACCGCGCCGTCGCCGTTCGGTGTTACTCAGAACAGGAACGAATATTCTTTCTTCGACGATTTTACAGGCGAGCGGCTTGGTCCCGGCTGGCAATGGCCGCAGGGGAACGAGCCGTCCGTTCGCCTCGACCCGGCGAACGGCGGCCAGCTCGTGCTTGCGCCCGTCGATGAACACGCCGGTGATCCAGTGGGCGCGGTCATCGCGCGCTCAACCACGTCGGGCGACTACGCCGCGACGACAGTGATAGACGCGCGTGGGTTGAAACTGGGCGCTTTTGCCGGTCTGTCTGCTTTTGGCGATCCGGGGAACGCGCTTGGTCTCGCCGTTGGCGAAGGCAAAGCGGTTGTCTGGCAGCGTGAGAAAGGCAGGCACAAGATGCTCGCAGAATTGAACGACGTGACCTGGCCGAGTGTTTATCTGCGCCTGACCGCGACGGGCGGCAATCGTTTTCGGTTTACCGTGAGCTCCGACGGGCGCGAATGGAAAGGGATCGGCGAAACGGCAGAGGGCGGTTACCTGCCGCCGTGGGACCGCAGCGTGCGCGTGGCGCTGACCGTGGGAGGTGTCGTCGGCGCGGAGGGACGGTTCAATTCGTTTCGTATCACCCCGTCGTCACCGACGTCCGGCCCAAATGGGGCCGACCAATGACACCGGCTGCCGCCAACCGGGACTCGGCCACCGACCCGGCGCTGGTCGCCGCGCGCAAGATCACCAAACTGTTTCCGGGCGTGCGCGCCCTCGAAGACGTGGATTTTACGCTGCGTCGCGGCGAAATCCACGCGCTGATGGGCGAGAATGGAGCGGGCAAAAGCACGCTCATCAAGGTGTTGACGGGAGTTTACCGGCCCGACTGCGGTGAGATTCTGCTGGAAGGACGGTCCATTGATCCGCGTTCGCCGGCCGAGGCGCAGACACTGGGCATCAGCACGGTCTATCAGGAGGTCAACCTGGTGCCGCTCCTGTCCGTCGCCGAAAACATTTTTCTCGGCCGCCAGCCGATGAGACTCGGGCGGATCGACTGGAGGCAAATCAACCTCCGGGCGAAAGAGGTTCTCGGGCGCCTCGACGTGAACGTGGACGTGACCCGGCCGCTCAACAGTTATTCCATCGCGATTCAGCAAATGGCGGCGATTGCGCGGGCGCTCGACTTAAATGCCCGCGTGCTGGTGCTGGACGAGCCGACCTCGAGCCTCGATGCCAATGAGGTCGGGCATCTTTTCGAGGTGCTCCGCAGACTCAAGTCGCGCGGACTGGGCATCATTTTTGTCAGTCACTTCCTTGATCAAGTCTATGCGATCTCGGACCGGATGACGGTGCTGCGCAACGGCAGGTGGGTGGGCGAATTTCAGACGTCGAAACTGCCGCGCCTTGAGCTGATTGCAAAAATGATCGGTAAAGACCTGTCATCCGTGGAAGAAATGAGTGCGCGTCGCGAAGGGAAGACTGTCGCCGCGGATCAAACGCCGTTTCTGGAGGTCAAAGGGCTTGCCCGGCGCGGGTCAATGCGGCCGTTTGATCTGGAGATTCGGGCCGGCGAAGTTGTGGGACTCGCCGGTTTGCTCGGTTCCGGACGCACTGAAACCGCACGGCTGCTTTTCGGCGTTGACCGCGCGGACGCGGGGGAAATCAGAATCGACGGCCGCGCCGTCGTGATGAACTCGCCGCGCGCGGCCATCGCCCGGCGATTTGGTTTTTGTCCGGAGGATCGCAAAGCGGAGGCGATTATTCCGGATTTGTCGGTGCGCGAAAATATCACGCTGGCATTACAGGCGAGCAAAGGGTGGTTCCGCCGGATGCCCTCGCGTCAGCAACAGGCGCTCGCAACGAATTACATCAAGGTGTTGAACATTGCCACGTCCGACGCCGAAAAGCCCGTCCGGCTCCTGAGCGGCGGCAACCAGCAAAAGGTCATCCTGGCACGCTGGCTGGCGTCCGAACCACGCCTGCTCATCCTCGACGAGCCGACGCGCGGCATTGACGTCGGGGCGAAGGCCGAGATTGAGAAGTTGATCGCGAGGCTTTGCGCCGACGGGATGGCGATTCTGTTCATTTCGTCTGAACTGGAGGAAGTCGCGCGCGACAGCCATCGCGTGGTGGTATTGCGCGACCGGACGAAGATTGGCGAACTTCAGGGCGAACAAGTTGATCTTTCCGCCATCATGCGGGTGATTGCAGGAGATGAGCCTAAGCGCCGATAACCGAATCAACAGTCGCCAAATTTGAGCACCAGCGAGCGGATGAGCACGGTTAATGGCAAACCAGCAAAGGAAGTGATCCGGCCCTGGCAGATCAATCTGCTTTGTTCACTGATAGTCCTGAACGTACTCCTTTACTTCAACCTTTTCTTCACACCGGGGTTCATGCTTCTCGAGTTCAAGCACGGCCACCTCTACGGCAGTCTGGTCGATATCTTGAAACTGTCCTCGCGTGTGATGCTGGTATCACTGGGCATGACCCTGGTGATCGCGACGGCCGGAGTCGATCTTTCGGTCGGCGCGATCATGGCGATCGCCGGCTCAGTTGCCGCGAAACTGCTGACCCAGGACCACGCCGGTCTGTCGGCGGCGATTGTTGCGACACTCGGTGTCTGTTTCCTGCTCGGAGCGTGGAATGGAGCACTCGTCGCACGGTTCGGCGTGCAGCCAATTGTGGCGACCCTCATCCTCATGGTCGCCGGGCGGGGCATCGCTCAGTTGTTGACCGACGGCCAGATCATCACCGTTGAAAACCCGGAATTCACATTCATCGCCGGCGGGCACTTTCTCGGCTTGCCGGTCCCTTTCGTAATTGTCCTGACGGCGCTGGTGCTGACGGCGGCGTTGACTCGTTGGACGGCGATGGGGCTTTTCATTGAATCGGTCGGTAATAACGAAGCTGCGAGCCGGTTTGCTGGCGTCAACGCACGCGCCGTTAAGCTGTTCGTTTATACGTTCTGTGGCCTTTGTGCCGGCGTGGCGGGGCTCATCGAGGCGTCGACCATCAAGGCTGCGGACGCCAACAATGCGGGTTTGTACCTGGAACTCGATGCGATCATGGCAGTGGTCATCGGCGGGACCTCGCTGGCCGGTGGCCGGTTCAATCTGCCCGGGTCGCTGGCGGGGGCGTTGATCATTCAAACGCTCACGACCACCATTCTCACTCGTGGCGTGCCGGTCGAATACACGCTCGTGGTCAAGGCGGTGGTGGTGCTTGCGGTCTGCCTCCTTCAGTCGGAGCGATTCCGCGGCCTGGTTTCGAGGAGGAGGAACTCGTGAAAGCGCGCTTTTCCCGGGAACAAATTCCGCTGATAGCGACGATCACGGTGTTTTTGTTGTTCTATGCGGCAGCCTCGATTCGATTCCGTGCAGACCACTTTTTCTCCTGGGCGGTCTTCGTCAACCTGCTCCGTGACAACTCGGATCTCGGCCTTGCCGCCATCGGCATGACGTTCGTCATTCTTTCCGGTGGCATAGACCTGTCCGTCGGGGCAATGATCGGATTTACGAGCATTTTCATCGCGTGGTTGTGTGCTCACCAACTGCATCCCCTGGTGGCGATTGCGCTCGCGTTGGTGGTCGGGACCGGTTTGGGCGCGGGCATGGGCGCCGTGATCCGTTTCATGGCGCTGCCGCCGTTTCTGGTGACACTGGCGGGCATGTTTTTGATCCGCGGGCTGGGGTTCGTGGTGAGTCTCGAAAGCATCGCGATTCAGCATCCGTTCTACGACGCAATCAGCAATTTCAGCAACGAGGTCTTCCCATTTACGGCGACGATTTTTTTGGTCGCTCTGGCGGCGGCCATTTACATCACCCGCTGCACGCCGTTTGGACGGTCAATCTATGCCATCGGCGGGAACGAGCAGTCGGCGTTGCTGATGGGGCTTCCGGTGGGGCGCACGAAGGTCTGGATCTATGCCCTCAGCGGCTTTTGTTCCGCGCTTGGCGGCGTCGTGAACACGTTTTACAAGCTATCGGGGAACGCCACCGCCGGGACGATGCTTGAACTCGACGCCATTGCGGCCGTGGTGATCGGCGGGACGGTACTGTCGGGCGGGGCAGGCTCAGTTTTTGGTACGATGATTGGCGTGCTCATCCTTGGAGTCATTCAGACCGTCATCACTTTCGAGGGCACGCTCAGCTCGTGGTGGACGAAAATCGTAATCGGTCTGTTGCTGCTGGTGTTCATTCTCCTGCAGCGCCTCCTGCAGGGCCGGTCGGTCGGTCGTTGACGCCGACGTTGGATCAGTTGACGCGTCGGTGAGTAAACGTGCGTTTTGGATAGATGATGGTGGGTTTTCGGCATGGTAATTGTAGCGGCCGGGCGTAATGTGCTGAACGTGTCCCACTGAGAACGTTGTTTATGTGCCAAACATCACTTGAAAGCTGCGGCAGTCGGCGGCGTCGCCCGGGCTTCACACTCATTGAATTGTTGGTGGTCATCGCCATCATTGCGATTCTCGCCGGTTTGCTGTTGCCGGCGCTGGCCAAAGCCAAGGCCAAGGCTCAGCAAACAGCCTGCATCAACAACCTGAGGCAGATCGGCATCGCGACCATCATGTATGTGGACGACTATAAGAAGTATCCGGGTTGCCTCTGGGCAGGAGGCGGCTTTTACTATGTTTGGCCTCCGCGGCTTTTCACTCAATTGGGTACAAATCGCATGGTGTTCTGGTGTCCGGCGGCCAAACCGAACTGCAGATGGGATACCAATGCCAACAACAGCCTCGGAGCCATTGCGCCGAACGGGAAGAGGGATCCTTTCGGCATCAGCAACACTTCCCGCTTTCCATTTGGATACAATGACTGGGGACTGAAGCCTCCAGGTTCGCCGCAGCTGGGACTTGGTGGTGATGTGAACGTAGTGGGGGAACTTTCGGAAAGCGTGGTCCGCTCACCGGTCGATATGCTGATGCTTGCGGATAGCAAACCAGACGGAAGTTTTGATGGCAACGTGGATCCCACGAACCCCCTTGAATGGCCTTCCAACCGGCATAATCGACACACGGACGTGATGCTGGCGGATGGTCATGCGGAGACTGCCCTGCGCAAAGACGTGATAGATCCTAAAAACGACAAATGGCGCAGGCGCTGGAACAACGACAACCTTCCTCACTACGAGTTCAGTTGGACGGTCAACGCCGTCCAGGAGGCGAAAATTGATCCGTGATCCTGTTTTCAGACCGACGCACCCGACCCGCCGGCATTCGCCTCTCGGGAATCTTCCATTGGTGTAACACTCCAAGCCTTTGCGGTTGCAAGCGCGTTCGCTGAGTCGGTCCACGCGCATTGTCAGCACTCCGCCTTGTCATCCAGGACAAATGACGCTTAGCTTGTGGTTGTGAATTGCGACGCAGCGCTGGACGAGTTGCTACAAAAAGCCTGGGACGGCAGACGGATTGATCAGGCCGAAGCGTTGCGGCTTTACCGTTTACCCTTGGAGGAACTCGGCGCGTTGGCGGATCGTCGGCGAAAACTCTCGAAGCAGAAAGCCTACGACGGTCGCGGCGACAAGATCGTGACGTACATCGTTGACCGGAACGTCAATTACACCAACGTCTGCAACGTCTATTGCAAATTCTGCGCGTTTTACCGGACGGAAAAGGACGACGACTCCTATGTCATCACGCATGATGAGATGGATCGAAAGATTGAAGAAACCATTGCGCTGGGCGGCACGCAGATTTTGATGCAGGGCGGACACCATCCGAAACTGACAAAGCAATGGTATCTCGATTTGCTCTCACACATCAAAGGCAGATTCCCGCACATCAACATTCACGGCTTCAGTCCCAGTGAGTTCGTTCACTTCCGCGAAGTGTTTAACGAGCCGCTGGAAAAAATCATCGCCGACTTCAAAGCCGCCGGGCTTGGTTCGATCCCCGGAGGGGGAGGCGAAATTCTGGTGGATCGCGTGCGCAAACGCATTTCTCCGCTCAAGGCGATGAGTGACGACTGGCTCGAAGTGATGGACGTGGCGCACCGGCTTGATCTGGCCTCGACCGCCACGATGATGTTTGGCCATGTTGAGACGATTGAGGATCGCATCGAGCATCTGGAGCGGGTCCGGGCTCAGCAGGACAAGTCGAAGGGCTTCACCGCATTTATCGCCTGGACGTTTCAGGCCGAGCATACACGGCTCAAGGCCCCCACGGTTGGCGCGTTCGAATACCTGCGGATGCAGGCGTTGAGCCGGGTTTATCTCGACAATATTCCGAACATTCAAAGCTCCTGGGTTACCCAAGGGCCGGACATCGGCCAGGTCGCGCTCGAGTTCGGGGCGAATGATCTGGGCAGCATAATGATCGAGGAGAACGTGGTTTCGCAGGCGGGCACGACCTTTCGGATGACCGTCGCGGACATGCAACGATTGATCCGTGATCTTGGCCATGAGCCGCGTCAACGCGACAACTGGTATCGCCTGGTAAACTGATCGTTTCAGTGTTCCGCCCCGAACACGCTCGCGAGAATGGCTTCCTTGATTTTCCAGATCAGCGACATGGTAATGGCCATGGGTAACAGGATCAAAAAGAGCAGCACCCATTGGGCGATCGGCTTCATGAGCTGCAGCATGAGGGTGATCGAGGCGGGGGGATGCTGAATTTGGGAGAACGTGAAGTAGGCGGCCAGAAACGCGGGGATGAGGACGAGCAGAACGCCGTTCAGGGACGTGAACACTTTGGTTTCATTGCGCAGCGTTTCGTCCGGGAGCATCGCGGTCAGCCGATGCAACATCTGGTTGAGGTTGAACAGAAAGAGCAGCGCGGACAAAGCCAGCACGGTAACGGCATAGTAAAAGAAGGGAACGTCAGGCAGTTGCTGGTGCCAGTGGACGAAAGGCGACAAGCCGACGTTCACCAGCCCGAGAATTC
>DATNDF010000192.1 GCA_035607015.1 Candidatus Angelobacter sp.
AATTGCCCCCCCTCGTTGTGAAACACCTTCACCGGCCCCCATTCGCACGCCAGGATCAGTTCGGGCAGCCCGTCCCCGTCCAGATCGCTCCACACCGCCCCGCTCACCAAACCCACCCCCTCCAGCCGCTTACTGTTCTCAGCATCCAGCACCCATTGCTGTCCATCGTTACGGTAAATACGAGACGCCGCCGCTTCAGGATAACGACCGGGAATGACCCGCCCGCCTACAAACAGGCCCAGATGTCCGTCGCCACGCAAGTCCGCCAGCGCCGCTGGTCCGATGCTAGACGCGTCCGTAGGCAAGCCAGCCGCGCTCTTCAAACTCCCACCCTGATAATCATAGCGCAGCACTGATTCGCCGTTGGTCGTACCGTCTTCGTAATTGGCCGAACCGACAAACAAGGAAGCCATACCGGCTATCGACCGCCAGCCCAGGACGGCGGTTTGATCGCGGGCTGCCGCACCATTGAGAGCAGGGGATTCAAGCAGCCTAAAGCCGGTCTCGGAGTCGTTGCGATACATGGCGAGCGTCCCGCCTTTGCCGCTGGCGATGATCAGATCATCGCGTCCGTCGCCATCGAAGTCGAACCAGGCGACACCCGGCCCGAGCTGACTGAGGCGATTGGGCAGCAGTGGTTGTCGTGAGAAGTCATCGAACAACTCTTCGTGATGCACATGGTGCAGCAGTTCACTGACGTCCTGAAAGAGTAACTGCTTTTCTTGTTCTTTGATGGTTTCTTTTTGCGGCGGTTTCGTTGCTTCCGACTCGTCAATTTCGACGAGACGATTCGGTCGGCAGTTGCGCACCACACTTCGCGCGCCACCACGCCAGGTCACCTCAACAGTCAGGTTGGTAGAACTCCCTGCGGCAAAGACCCGCATTGGATCGTCCCCTGACACGTACCGGCCTCCGCAAATCACTTCCTGGCTTTGAGTGACCGGCCCACCGTAAACCCTAATCTTCGCGCCAATGCCCTGCGTGTTGGGGGCCTTACCTCTCAGACGCACGGCGATCCGCGGCGCCGCGCTTTCATTACGATAAATCAACACCGGTCCATTCAGACAATTGATCACAACATCCAAGTCGCCATCGTTGTCTAAATCCGCCAGTGCCATTCCGTTGGAAACTTCGGTTGAATCGAAGCCCCATTCTTTGCCCGTTTCACGAAATGTCAAATCGTGGTGATTGTGAAAAGCGATGTTGGGTGTGTTCAAGCGCGGATATAGCAGAAGAGCCCTCCTCGTTGCTTCGAGAGAGACCTTCCCCATCATTCGAATTCGTTCCTGCGTGTCGGCGTCGTCCATATTATTGGCGAAGCCGTTGCTGACCAAAATGTCCTCCCAGCCGTCCAGGTCCACGTCCAGAAAAATCCCGCTCCAGGACCATTCTGAGCCGGCTACACCGCCGTAATTCGCAACTTCGGCGTAGGTGTCATCACCGCGATTCAGAAACAACGTGTTGCGCCTCATCTGCAATTGAGTGTCGAAGACCCCCGGCAGGTTAGGTTGCGGGTGCATCGTGCTTTTTTGGGTAAGCTTCAGCTGATGCTGGCGGCTCAGCATGTCCATTACGAGAAAATCGTCGTAGCCATCGCGATTAACATCGGCGAAATCAACTCCCATCGAAAAATAGCTGGTAGAACGCCAGGCAAGATGATTGAGCGCATGAAAGTGACCGTGACCATCGTTGATCCAACAGCGATCCGGCGTGGACACGTCATTGCAAACGTAGAGGTCGGGTGCTCCATCGCCGTTGAGATCGTGAAACATTGCAGACAATCCCTGGTCCCACGGAGCCCGGGTAAGGGGCTTGCCCTCCTCGTCGAGAAAAGTTCCATCAGTCCATGAAACCGCCGTAAACTTACCTTTGCCGTCGTTCAAGTATAAAACGTCCGGCTCACCCAATTCATATATCGTCCCATCTATAATTTTGATGCGTTGAGCGTAACGCCCCCGGGCCACGGGCCGGCCGTCAACATAAGAGACGGCGAAGGCTCCACCGCTTCGAAGAATCGAAACGACGCCGTAGTTGGCGACATACAGGTCAAGCGTCCCGTTGCCGTCAACATCAGCCAACGCCATCGAAGTGCTGCCCAGCTTCGACACGAGTCCTGCCGCAGCGGTCACGTTGGTGAAATGGCCATGACCATCATTCAAGAAACAAGCATTCGGCCCACCCATGGATGTGACCAGCAAATCTAAATCGCCATCACCGTCTATGTCGGCAAATACCGCCCCGGTCGAAGTCTGTCCAGGACAGGCTACGCCCGCTTCGGCAGTCACGTCTTTGAAGCTCCAGTTTCCGAGATTCTTGTAGAGCGCATTCGTCCCGTCCAGATTACAAAGGTAAATGTCGCAAAGTCCGTCCCCGTCGAAGTCCCCGAGTGCAACTCCTGATCCGTTCATCAGGTTGACATTCGTGATGGCCCGTGATTCCGGCAGCGTATTCGTAAAGTGTATCCCGGTTGCCTCGGGCGTGAGCAGGCTGAAACCTGTCCTGCCTGACGCAGGAACTGAAAGTATCGCCGTGCGAAAGCCTTCAGCCTTCTGCCAGTTCAACGGCTCGGCATCGGTTGAGAAAACTCCGGCCTCCATCAAAACAGCCAGCAGTACCACGCCAATGTGAGTCGCCGCGGAGTTCATTTTTGTGGGAATACGCGGTGCGTTTGACCGCCACAACGTTCTGATAGGAATAACTTTTCTATTTGCTCAGAGCGGTCAGTCGTTCGACGGTCAAGCTAATCTTCTCTCGGGTGCGGGCAAGCCTATTTGCGCCGCCTTTTTCAATCGCGTCAAATCGACCGGCGGGCAGGTTAAACGGTTGAAACCGTCCATGGACGTAATACACTACCAACGAGTTCATGGCACGTCGCACGAAACATTATCGGAGCGGAAAGAATGCGAAGACACGAAGGACACGGAAAACATCATCCTATTGGATGGTCACCGCCCTCGTTCTGGTCTGCCTGGGTCTTTTATCCGGGTTAGCCGGCTGGTTCCACCACCGTCCATCAAATCATCCATCTGGCAAATCCAACGTTCAAAGTGCTCCTTCACGGGTAAGTACGGAAGGTATCGCTCCCAGCGAGCCGACGAAAGCGAGCGCGACCGGCGAGACGCAGCCCGTAGATGTTGAAAAGTCCGCCAACCTTCTAAACGAGGGGGTCGAGCTGCTATCGCGCGGGAAGGTCAACGATGCCCTTGCGCGCTTCCAGGAGGCGGTTAAATTGAATCCCGAGGATGAAGACGCTCATTATAATCTGGCGCTGGCGCTGGCTCGAAAGGGCGATCGGAAGGCTGCGCAAAAACAGTATCTTGAAGCGCTGCGAATCTATCCCGATTATGCCGAAGTTCACAATAGCTTTGGCAACCTGCTGGTTGCCGAGGGGAAATTGGGTGAAGCAATCGAACATTTTCAATCCGCAATAAAACTCGCCCCGGACGACGCTTCTGCTCGGAACAATTTGGGTACCGCGCTGGGGTTGCAGGGCAAAGTGGTCGAATCGATCTCGTGCTTTCGAGAGGCGGTGCTCCTGAAACCCGGCTTCCTTGAGGCTCGCAATAACTTGGCCAGCGCCTACCTTGCTCAAGGCAGAATCGAGGAGGCCATTGCAGAGTTTGGTGGCATCCTCAAACTCAATCCGGACTTTGCGCCAGCCCAGCTGGGGTTGACCAAAGCGCGCCAGTTTCAGCAAAAATGAAGCTTGCTCGACAACGGCTGCTTCAACATAACCAACGGCAAACGCGACGCATGAAGAAGAACCGGCCAGCAACCTTGCCCGCAGGTGCGGCACTGTTTTTGTTGCTACACTCAACGTGCGTTCTTCGTGCGGTGGACGCCGGGTTCCCAAAACAAATCGCTGATCCGCTCAAGCTCAACCTCAATACGCTTCGTTTGATGGAGGAAAGCAAACACAAGCAGACCGATGCCGCCAAATCGTGGAAGGCCTTCCACGATTTCCAGTTTGCCGACCGGTACGAGGAAAGCGGCATTCGCTTCGAAAGCCGGATCGTGGACGACGCCGGAAAAAACTACAAGGCGGTCCATTACGATCACGGCACCGGCTTGGCGGTCGCCGACGTGGACGGTGACGGCCTGCTCGACATCTATTTCGTTAATCAGGTCGGCGGAAATCAACTCTGGCGGAACCTCGGCCATGGCAAATTTGAAAACATCACATCTGTCGCCGGGGTCGGATTGGGCGACAGAATCTGCGTGACAGCCTCATTTGCCGATATTGATAACGATGGTATGCCAGACCTTTTTGTCACCACGGTGAAAATGGGCAACGTCCTGTTCAAGAATCTTGGGCATGGACGATTCAAGAACATCACTCAAGAAGCGGGCGTTGGCGCAGTGGCCCATTCATCGGGCGCCGTGTTTTTCGACTTCAACAACGACGGGCTGCTGGACCTCTTTGTGTGCAACGTGGGTGTTTACACCACGAACGAAAAGGGCCCTGGTGGTTTTTACGCGGGGTATGCAGACGCCTTTTCCGGCTGGCAGAAACCGGAACGCAGCGAACAAAGCGTGCTCTATCAGAACCTGGGCGGCGGGAAATTCAAGGACGTGTCGAAAGAGGTGGGCTTGCAGCACCGCGGCTGGAGCGGTGATGCGACATTTTGTGATTTGAATGAGGACGGCTTCCCCGATCTCTACGTGTTGAGCATGTCGGGGGACGACAAGTATTATGAAAACGATCATGGCAAACGCTTCGTCGAAAAGACTGCGGCATATTTTCCCAAGACGCCGTGGGGTGCGATGGGGGTGAAATTCTTCGATTACAATCTGGATGGCTTGATGGATCTGTTCGTCACAGACATGCACTCGGACATGACCGACGCCCAATCCAGTGCCGGCAAACGGGACCTCAGTTCAAGGTTCGCGAAACAGAAAAGCGATCAATGGTGCTCGATCGATTGGTCAGCCGAGGCTCTGCGCAGCGCTTCCAACAGCATCTTCGGAAACGCGTTCTACCAGAATCGGGGCAACGGAAAGTTCGTGGAGGTGTCGGACCAGATCGGCGCTGAAACGTACTGGCCCTGGGGCATTACGGTCGCCGACTTGAACGCGGACGGCTATGAAGACGTTTTTGTGACCGCCGGCATGGGTTACCCGTTTCGTTACGCCAACAATTCGCTGTTGCTGAATGATGCCGGGCAACGCTTCGTGGACAGCGAATTTGTTCTGGGCGTCGAGCCGCCGAAGAACAACCGCATTGAAAAGGAGTACTTCACCCTCGATTGCGACGGTAAAGACAGAGACAATCCGCTTTCCCGGCACAGGAAAGGGATCGTGGGAATAACCGGCTCGACCAGCAGCCGCTCATCCGTTGCCTTCGATGTGGACGACGACGGGGATCTGGACCTGGTGACCAACGATTTCAATGACCATCCGCGCGTCCTCATCAGCAATTTGTCGGAGAAGAAACGAATCCATTACCTGAAAATCAAACTGGTCGGAACAGTTTCCAACCGCGACGGCCTCGGCGCGCTGGTCAAAGTTCATTGCGGTTCCAAGACCTACACCCGCTACAACGATGGGAAGTCAGGTTACCTTTCGCAGAGCTCAATGCCACTCTACTTCGGGCTCGGTGACGTGGCAAAGATCGATCGTATCGAAATAAATTGGCCGTCTGGCAAGAAACAGACGCTCGGCGATGAAATTCGTACGAACACCTTGCTTACGATCACCGAGGACAGGTAGTTCCCACATCGAAGGGGAGACGGGTCAGACACCCAACCGTAGCAATGCCCCTCCGCCGAGGACCGAACCCATATCGCTGTTCACGGCAGCCGTGTCACGTCTATGCGGTTGGTGTCGCTCACGCCGATTTCGAGCAGCGCGGCGTTTTGGTAGAGTTCGAGATTGCTTTTCACCGCCGGCGCCTTCGCGACGCTGCGCTGCCGGTCTATTTCCTGAAGCGACAGGACATCGAGCGCGACCGGGTCCGTGCTGAACCGGAGCTGGTTCAAGGCGGCGGAATAATGGAGCAACGTCTGTTCCTCGCCCTGATACTGACAGATCAACGCGTCAACGATGTTCAGGACGAGCCGGTCGCTCAACGCGTCCCGGTCATCCCGCAACGGTCGCACGAGAATCTCTGGAACCGCGGTGGCGAGGCGGTCGGCGTCATTTTCAAAGCGGAAGGTATTATCGACGCTGCCCATGGCCAGGCCCAAAAGGTTGCCGGAAACACCGGCGAAATTGTGGTTCAGCAACGGCGTGATGCTGATGATTTTTGTGATCTGCTGCGTGATCAGCTTCGAGGCGTAGGATTTGCGCCCAATGCCTTCGCCCTTTTTGCCGAATTCCAGGTCACCCCAGACCAGCTGCCCGAGAAGCGCCGTTTCATAAAAGGCCTTTTCGTCGTAACCGGCTTCAGCGGCGCCTGCGACGCGAACGCCGTAGCGCACGGCGAGGTCAAAAAATCCCGCCTGTCGGAGATCAGCAAGGTGCTTGTCCCAAACGATGAGATGTTTGGGAGGCATCCCGGCCGCGAGCAGAGATTTGACGACGGCTTCGACGACCGCCGGACGGGTGCCGCTGGTCGGACCGGGCGCAGAGAAGACTTTGAGGCCGACCACGTCCTGTGTGGACACCAGACTCAACCACGCGTCCTTGAGCGTGGCTTTACCGGTCAGATTCGTCAGCCCACGCTGGACCATGGCGGGAATTTTTTCCGGCTGAGGATTGAACGTCGCGGTCGCGTCCGGGTCCTGAACGATGACCACGCGCGCACGTTTGCCGGGTTCACGATTCGGGGCGCCGGTTTCGGCTGCGGTCGCCGACGGTCCGATCAACAAACCCAGGCCCAGTAGAGTTGAAATAAGCCGCGTCATCACAGCGCCATCCCGTGCGTTTCTTGACTCGTCGGTCCCCGAATGTTACCACCGTGCCAGATGCTGACCATTAAAAAACTGGTCGCTCCGTTTCCTGCGTTGACTCTGACGGTGCTTGGCCTCGCACTGTTCAACGGCTGCGCCGAATCGGGTCCGCGCGCGCTTCTGCACGGCGAACGCCTTTTGCGCGAAGGGATTTTTGTTCAGGCGATTCCAATGCTGGAGCGGGCGGCGTTGTTGTTGCCCAGGGACGCGCGGGCGTGGAATCACCTCGGTCTCGCATACCACAACGCCGGGCGGCTGGATGATGCGGTCAAAGCCTACCAACAGGCGCTGGCACTCGACCGTAATCTCGCTGCGGTGCACTACAATCTCGGCTGTCTGCACCTCGAACGGAACAACACGGCCGCTGCGCTGGCCGAACTGATCAGCTTCACCGGATTCCACCCGAACGCGCCCGAAGGGTGGGCGAAACTCGGGACGGCGCAGTTGCGCGCGCACCAGCTCGACGCCGCGGAAAAAAGCTTTCGCCAAGCCGTCAAGCTCGATCCGCGCTGCGCGGAAGCCTGGAACGGCCTGGGTCTGGCCCAGACCCAGCGGAGGCGGTACCAGGAGGCCTTCCAGCAGTTCAATACCGCCGTGCGCGCCCAGCCTGATTACGCCCCCGCGTTGCTGAACAGCGCGATCGTTTCACAGGAGTATTTGAATGGCCGGTCGCTTGCGCTGCAGAAGTACCGCGAATATCTGGCGCTCCGGCCGCGATCGCCCGCCGCGCCGGGCGTCCGGCAAATCGTGAATCAACTGGAGATCGAGCTTCACCCGCCCGCCCGCCCGCCTCTAACAAACGCTCCGCCTCCGACCGCTGCGCTCACCCAATCCAGCGCTCCACAGGTTGTCACCAACAAACCGGCGACGAACGGTGCGACGCACAAGCCGCCGGAGAGCTCCGCGACGCGCGTCGCCCCCGTCGTTTTGTCGCAACGGACGAACGTTCCAAACCCCACGACGCCTCCGCGGGTGGCTGCGGCAACTTCGGCGCCGCCCGCAAGACGCGAAGCGGCTCCGCCGACAAACGTCGAAATTGTGCGCTTGTCAGAAGACGAACCGATCAAACCGGCGCGTGACACAGCGCCGGTCGTCGAACCGCGCAACCTCCAGACTGTTTCTTCGGGGACCGCAGTGACAAATCCGTCAACGGGCACGGCGTCCGCTCCGGTGAAACCGAAAAACGGGTTTGCCGCCCGGCTGAATCCAAAAAACTGGTTTCGCTCGAAAGACACACCCAATGCCCCGGCTTCGACCTCCACCGACATTGCCGACCCGCTGGCGGCCGGTGGGACCAACAAAACGCTGACCATTGCCCGGGCGACCAGCCCCGCGCCATTGCCGCACTCCGCCGTTGCGCGCTACAAGTATCGTTCGCCGGCACCGCCAAAGCCCGGTAACCGTGGCGACGCCGAACGCCTGCTGGCCCAGGGTGTGCAGGCGCAGGGGCGGAACCGGTTGAGCGAAGCTGTCGAGGCGTATCGCCAGGCCGCGAACGCCGATCCGTCGTTTTTCGACGCCCATTACAATCTGGGGGTCGCTGCTTATGAAGCGGGCGACATGTCGCAGTGCCTGGTGGCATACGAGTACGCGCTGGCGATTAATCCCATCTCGGTAAAGGCGCGTTTCAATTTCGCGGTCGCGTTGCAGAAGTCCGGCTACCCCCGAGACGCAGCCAACGAGCTGGAAAAATTGCTGGCCGCCGATTCATCCGAAGCGCGCGCGCAGTTTGCGCTGGCCAACCTTTACGCACAGCAGCTCGGTGAACCGGACAAAGCGCGCGAACATTATCTGCGGCTGCTGGAGTTGGAACCACAACACCCGCAGGCGACCGCCATCCGCTACTGGCTGGAGGCAAACCCATAACCGGTGTCAACATTGCGGTTGGCTTGTCCCAAGTATTGACACACAGGAATAGACCGCGCGACGAGTGGCAAGTCTTCAAGTTCGCGGAATCATTGAGGCACGAAAACCGCTGTTTCATCGGGGGCGGGTACGAGCGAGTCGGATTTTCGGGCGCTATTTTGGGACTGGCAATCTGATACAGTGACGACTAGCCTGCTGCGTATATTGACCGGGTGTCCGGCTGACCTATGAAACCAACCGAACTTAATCTCAGCTTCAACTGGTTTGACCTGTTTGTGCTCGTCATGCTGGTGGTGGGAATCTTCGTCGGGCGCAAGCGCGGGATGTCGATGGAGTTGCTTTCCGTCCTCCAGTGGCTGCTCATCGTTTTCGCCGGTGCGATGGCATGTGGACCCCTGGGTAAAATGCTGTCAGACCTTTCGGGGATGAGTCCGGTTTTGACCTATATCACGGCGTATCTGTTCGCTGCGCTCGTGATCAAGATCGTTTTCGTCGTGATCCGGCGCATGGCCGGGGAGAAACTGGTGGCTGGCGACGTCTTCGGCAATTTCGAGTATTACCTCGGAATGGTCGCGGGGCTCGTCCGCTTCGCGTGCATCGTGCTGTTTGTCATGGCGCTGTTGAATGCCCAGCAGGTCAGCAAGGCGGAGATCGACGCGCAGCTCAAGGCGCAGCGCGAATGGGCCGGGAGCATCTACTTCCCTCCGTTCGGCGTGATCCAGCGGGGGATCTTCGAGGGTTCATTCACCGGCCGTGCTGTCAAACAGTATCTGTCCGCGCAGCTGATCAACGTTGACTCAGCCGCCGGCCGCGGCGTGGCTCACGAGAGCATTGGTCGCACCCGCGAGCGCGAGGTCAACGAAATCGTGAATCCGAAATAACGGCGGCGCCGGGCCGGTGCGCATCCATGGCAGGTTTTTTCCCCCCGGCGACCCTCGAACAAATCCGCGCCGCAAGCGACATCGTTGATGTCATTGGTTCGTATCTTCCCCTCAAGCGCGCCGGGGGGAACTTTGTCGCGCTCTGCCCGTTTCACAAGGAAAAGACGCCCAGTTTCAACGTCAATCCGCACAAACAGATCTTTCACTGCTTTGGATGCCACAAAGGCGGGGACGTTTTCACGTTTGTTCAGGAATACGAAAGCATCACTTTTGCCGAGGCCGTACGGCGTCTGGCAGAACGCGCAAAGATTCCGCTCGAATTTGAAAAAAACCCGGCGCAGCAAAAGAGCCGCTTCGTCAAGGAATCGCTGCTGCAAATTCATGAGCAGGTCACACAACGCTGGCAGGCCGCGCTGGCCAACGATGCCGCGGGTCAGGTCGCGCGCGATTACCTGAAGAAACGTGGCGTGCCGGACGAGGCCGCAAAACTGTTTCGCCTGGGATTCGCCCCTGATGCGTGGGACGACACGGTGAACTGGGCGAAGAACAAGGGTTATGAGCTGCCGCTGGTGGAGCAGGCCGGCTTGATCCTCCGCAAGGAGGGAGGCGACCATTTTTACGATCGCTTTCGCGGCAGATTGATTTTTCCGATTTGCGATGAACAGGGCCGCGTCGTCGGATTCAGCGGGCGCGTGCTCACCGGAGATGAAAAGACGGCAAAGTACGTCAATTCGCCGGAAACGCCGATTTTCACGAAAGGCAGGGTCTTCTTCGGCCTGGACAAATCCAAGCGCGCGCTGCTCGACGCCGGTTACGCCGTCGTGTGCGAAGGCCAGCTTGATTTGATCGCCTGTTACATGGCCGGCGTTCACAACATCGTCGCGCCGCAGGGCACCGCGCTCACCGCAGACCACGCGCGCATCCTCAAACGCTACGTGGACGAGGTCGTCCTCTGCTTCGATTCCGATACGGCGGGCCGCAACGCCGCGATTCGTGCCCTCGACGATCTGCTCGCGTCCGGCCTCGCAATTCGCGTCGCCGTTGTCCCGGCGCCGCACGATCCGGACAGCTTTATCAAGGAGTCCGGTGGGGCGGCTTTTCAGCGATTGATCGAGGGTGCGGAGGGCTTTTTCGATTTTTACTTGAACCATCTTTGCTCGGTGAATGACCCGGAGCAGGACAAAGGCCGCGTGGCCGTGGTGCACTCCATGAGCGAGGCCTTGCGCAAGACCGGCAACGCCGTGCTCGTGGACACCTACGCGCAAAAAACTGCACAACGGCTCGGCGTCTCTGCTGACGCGGTCCGCGCGGAATTTAAAAAATCTCGCGCGCCGCAAAAGAAGGAAACGGACGAATCCGGTGAGACAGCCGTACCCGCGGCGCGTCCTTCGGCGCAGGAGCTCTGGCTGTTGAAATTACTGCTGCTGGACGACGAATTGCCACAGCAGGCTGCAGCGCACCTGGACCTGAACTGGGTGCGGCACGCCGTCGCGCGTCAGATTGTTTCTGCGCGGCTGGCGGTGCAGGCGGACGGACGGCCTCCATCTGTGACCGCGTTACTGGCCCAAATGGAGGACGCGTCGGCCCGGAGCCTCGTGACCGAGGCTGTGTCCGAACAGCGCGAGATTCCGAACCGCCCCCAGCAACTTGCGGATGTGGCGAAGCGGCTGCGCGACCAGTTCATTGAATCCGAACTGAAGACGATCCTGCGGCGCTTCAACGAACCAGGCCTGTCTGATGAAGACCGGATCGCCCTCACGAGGAGAAAGCTTGAGCTGCTGCAGTTGAAGGGCCGTTCTTTGCCGGCTTGATGTTGTCCCCGATCTTGCGGCACCCGCGCGCGGTCAAATCCGCTTGCAGCGAGCCGTTCTTCTTCTAGTATCCGTGCATGGCAACCGTGGTCACCTTGCTCCTCGTCGGTGCCGCTTTGCTGTTTCTGGAAACGATCCTTCCCGGAATGATTGCGGGCATTATCGGTTTTGGTTGCGTGGTCGCCGCCGTGATAGTGGCCTACGTGAATTTCGATCAGCGCACCGCCAATTTTATTCTCCTGGCTGTTGTTGTCGGTCTGACCGTCGCGACTCTGGCATGGTTCAAGTTTTTTCCTGAAAGCCGGTTTGCGAGACTCTTCATTTCGAAACACGCGGTCGGCGATATCGGCACTGAGAAGCCGGAATTGCTCAATCAAACCGGCATCGCGCTCACGACGCTGAGACCTTCCGGAACCGCCGTCATCGACGGCAAGAGGGTCGATGTGGTGACCGAAGGGCCGTTCGTCGACAAGGGCGCCGCGGTGAAGGTTGTCGAAGTCGAAGGAATGCGGGTCGTGGTAAGGACCGTTTAGCCGAATTCACTCAAGTCTCCTATGCAAATAAATACTGCAATGTTGGCGGAAATCCCCCAGCCCATCCAAATCTTTGCATGGGGCGTTCTGGGTGTGCTGGTGCTGATCGTCCTGGTGATCCTGATCAACTTCTTCAGCATCTGGATTCGCGCCCTGTTTTCGGGCGCGCGCGTCACTTACACCGAATTGATCGCACTGCGGCTGCGCAGCGTGCCCGTCGGCCTCGTCGTGGACACGCGCATCACCGCGGTGAAGTCCGGATTGGAGGTTTCGATCGATGACCTTTCCACACATTATCTGGCGGGCGGCAATATTGAGATGGTCGTGCTGTCGCTGATCGCCGCGAAAAAAGCCGGCATCCGCCTCGATTTCGACCGCGCTTGCGCCATTGACCTCGCCACCAAAGGCACCGGCAAAACCGTCCTCGAAGCGGTCAAAACCTCTGTCAATCCGAAAGTTATCGACTGCCCGAACCCGGCACCGGGCAAAACCACGATTGATGGCGTGGCGAAGGACGGGATCGTGGTGAAAGCCAAGGCGCGCGTCACCGTGCGCACGCACCTCGAGCGGTTTGTTGGCGGCGCGACCGAGGAAACAATCATCGCGCGCGTGGGCGAAGGCATCGTGGCCACCATCGGCTCGGCGGACAGCTACAAGGATGTGCTCGAACACCCGGACAGCATTTCCAAAACAGTGCTCGGCAAGGCGCTCGACAGCAACACAGCATTTGAAATCCTCTCCATCGACATCGCCGATGTGAACGTCGGAGAAAACGTCGGAGCAAGGTTGCAGGCGGAACAGGCCGAGGCGAACAAACTCATCGCGCAGGCGCAGGCCGAAGTGCGCCGCGCCGCCGCCGTGGCGGTCGAACAGGAAATGCTGGCCCGTGTTCAAGAAATGCACGCGCGCGTCGTCGAAGCCGAGGCACAAGTGCCGCTCGCGATGGCCGAGGCGTTCCGCAGCGGCAATCTCGGCATAATGGACTTTTACCGTATGAAAAACATCCAGGCGGACACTGGTATGCGTGACAGCATCGCGGGCGCGGGCGGCACCGGCACGGCGGGGGGCGCCGCGGGAGCGCAAACCAAACCATCCGGCAGTTGAACTGAAGCGAAGCCTTCCGATACAAACCGATGGCGATTTCGATGGATTCCGCGTTCACCATTCCGATGTTCGGCAGGATCGAGAGTTTCTGGATCGTTGTCGCCGTCGTCGTCGTTTCGTCAGTTTGGGAATGGCTTAAAAAGCAGCGCAAGACAGGAAGGACCGGCTCTCCAGGTGGAGGATCGGAACCGTTCACTTCGTCTCCGCCGGCCACCGCTCCACGCCCCGCGGCAACGAGCGATTGGGAGGCGGAATTACGGCGCTTGCTCGGTGGCGAATCGCCGGTGGCCAATCCTCCACCAACGGCTCCGCCACTCATCCGTACGACGGTCATTCAGGAAGCGAAGCCGGTTTCTTCTGCGCGCCCGACCATTGTCGCCACGCCAATGGTGAGAACGCCGCCTCCGCCGTCCCCCGAAACTCGAATCACGACGGCGGAGAAGTCCGTTGATGTTCATCGGCCGGCCCTCCAGGAATCAGCCGCTGCTTATCATCGCGCGAGCCATTTACAGGAAGAGGTCGCGAAGCATCTGAAGGGGGTTGACGAGATGACCGAACGGCATCTGGCTGGAACCGGGATCGTGCCTGCCCGGGCTCTTTCAGTCGAAGCGGCCCAAACCATAGCGTTGATCCGCAACCCGAGGACCGCGCGTCAGGCCGTGATTGCGTCGCTGATTTTCGGCCCCCCGAAGGCACTGGCGGCGGAATAATCTGTTTTACTTCGAGAGTTACGGTTCCTATATTCGCGCGCCTCGTGCCGACGTGGCGGAATTGGCAGACGCGCTGGACTCAAAATCCAGTGGTAGCGATACCGTGTGGGTTCGACCCCCTCCGTCGGCACCAACCGTTTCAATGCTTTGTGCCTTGGCGGATAAGTTGTCCAACCGAGATTTCCCGTTAATTGGCGAGATCAGGCGTTAATTGCCTTTAGATAAAGGGTTGCGGGGATTCAAGCGCCAATCCCGTTTTGATAAGTTGTCCAGGCTTTCAATACCTGTCCATGCTGAGAGTTCAACCGATTCAAAACGCAACAAGTTGCAAATGAGTCAATTGAACTTTCGCCTGGACAACTTATGCTCCGCGTTCCCGAAGTCACATTTTTCCTCCTGTTTGCCCCTCGAAAATCCGTTTCGCGGCAAGCGCAAGCCTCCTGAATGCCCGTTGCAACGTCGTTGCCTTGCCCAAAATATGGCCCTGTTCGACGGCCGTTCCAACTACTGCACCAGCGCCTTGATGTTGCGGGCGAAATCCGTGTTGCGCTTCGAGTCGCGATTGATTTTCACGACCGCGACACCCTCGGCCAAAGAGAGTTGTGTAGAGAAGGAAAAAGGACGGGTTTGGATGCACACACAGCTTTTCACCAAAACCCGCCATCCGCCCATTCGAGCAGGACATTACTGAGACTGTGGTGCGCGCGCCAATCACGCTGCCAGAATTGTTTAATTGTAAGTTATCAGCACGTTGCCACCGGATAAGGAGATGGCGGAAATAGTAAGCGCCGTGCCTGACATGATACGATAATACTGCATGCTACCTGACAAAGGAACCGTTATGGTCTTGGTCTCGGTATTCACTGATTGTCCTGAAGCGCTGGTATACGGACCAATGAGTTCTGTCGCGGATACCAATGTGACGGCGCCAATTACTGTGTTTGGAATCGCAACGGCATTGGCGTCCAGAGTAACCGCGCCTATCCGTGCCAACGCTCTGCCGTCCAGAGTTGTGCCGGTGGCAAGCGAGATTGACTGATCAGCCAGGATCATTCCTTTGAAGATCGAAGTCGTCCCTAGCGTGGCAGAACTGCCGACCTGCCAATAAATGTTGGCGGCATTGGCGCTGCCGCTCAGGATAACCTGACTGCCGGCTGCCGTGTCGAGTGAAGACGCTATCTGGAAAATGAAGACAGCATTTGGATCGCCCTGAGCGTCGAGAGTGAGATTCCCTGTTATTGCCAGCGTGCCCGATGATTTATAGAGGCCGGGGGCCAACGTCCGGCCGCCGAGATCTGCGTTGGCCACATCGACCGGAGCCAGTGTTCGTCCGGCCGCGTCGTTATACGCAGTGGTCAAATCACCTTGGGCTGTTTGTGCGACCGCATCCCCCGCGTGCATCGTCCCACTCACAGTTCCTGGACCACCCGGCGGAATTCCCGCGAAGCCTGTCATTGCAGAACCCGTCCAGACACCCAGGTCGCCGGCAACCGTCGTACCCCCCGGTGCTCGTGACCGTGGAGCCCGCCAGGACCGCGAAGTTGCCTGCCGATCCGAGCTGGACCGGCGCTTGGACAGCCGCTGCGTCATGGCGCGGGAACATGACGGCCACCGCGAAGACAAGGCCCACGAAGATCCGCTTCGTTCCGTTCACACCGACGAGGGGTTTACATGCTTTCATCATCATCATATTTTCTTCCTGGTAGTCACCCGGAGTACCTCGCTGTGGCAGCAGCTGTCTCTCTGATTCGCAGGATTCCGTTTTTTTCTCCGTAAAAATAAGCCAAACAACCATGCGCGCGCTATGACGGGGTTAACCGTGGGGTCTTTCCCCTCTACGGCTTTTTCCGAACCTCAACAAAAACTCGCGCCTGCACCGCATTTAGCGTGGGGCAAAAGTGAAAACCGCGACTCGTCTATTGAACAGGCCTTCGACTATCAAGTGAAACGACTCCATCTCGCATGAACCCGCTTCGTTGATTCCCTACTTAAGGCGGTCCCCCGTCGGCCGAGTGAATGGGGCGAGATGAGCAACCGTCGCTTGGGTAATGGTGTTGGCTTTGCGCCGTACCACCACCAGCCCGCATCTCGTGTCAGAAGGGAAGCCAGTCTCCCCCGAATCGCATCTGGCCGCCAGGGCCGCGCACGCAG
This sequence comes from Candidatus Angelobacter sp., assembly GCA_035607015.1. Taxonomy (NCBI): domain Bacteria; kingdom Pseudomonadati; phylum Acidobacteriota; class Terriglobia; genus Candidatus Angelobacter; species Candidatus Angelobacter sp. Next base: position 15,947 of record DATNDF010000192.1, read on the forward strand.
GCCGAGCGTCATCCCACGTGCCCCGGGCAACACGACAAGCCGAACCCTTTCACGCCTTTCTCCTCGCGGACGTTGAAGCCGAAACCGACTCTGATCAGAGAAGTGAAGCACTTGAACGCGCTGTCGAATCCGTTTCTGACGCGGATCTGCCTGCAATGCTTGATTCGCTTGCGCTCGACGCAACACCAGGGGCCGCTGAAATGAGTTTGCTCATTGTCCGTCGTTGGGCGGAAACCAACGCACTAGCCGCAGCCACGTGGGTCGCGCAACGACCTGGAGGCTCCGCCCACCGCGCCGCGCTCGAACAAATCGCCACGGCTTGGGCCAACTCCGACCTGCCTGCCGCCGCAGATTGGGTGCGTGCTTTGCCTGAAGGCGACAGCAAGCAAGCGGCGACCCTTGATCTCGCCTACGAAGCCGCCCGAACCGAGCCGATCGCGGCGCTTGAACTGGCGAGTACACTTCCGCCCGCGCATGAACGCGACGATTTGCTTGTTCACGCGGTCAGCCAGTGGGCCCGGACTGATTCCACCACTGCTGCCGAGTGGGCGATGAAAGCGATCGATCCTAACCTCCGACAGCGCCTGGTTGCAGCGGTGGCAGTCGCCTCGGCGGAACATGACGGGTTCGTCGCCGCCACGCTCGCCGCGGGCGCCCTGGAAGCCGGGGTTGAACAGGACCGCGCGGCGATTTCCATCGTGCAACGCTGGACGCATAATTCGCCACAGGCCGCTGCTTCCTGGGTTTCGCAATTCTCAGATATCCCATCACGCGATGTGGCGGTGCAAAACCTTCTGGCCCTCTGGACCCCTCAGGACGCAGAGGCGGCCGGAAACTGGCTGCGCGAACTGCCGGCCGGCGTCATGCGCGACGTCGGAGTCGCTGCTTATGCTAAAGCATTGGCAGAGCGCGACCGAACCCCGGCAGCGGTCGTACCTGCCGGGGGGATGTAAACCGGTCCGAGCGACCGCTCTCCTGTCGAAATCGTCCGGCTGGTAATGCGTTCTCCGTCGTAAGCTTCGTCCGATTCGACCGTTCCGTTTGCCCAAGCTCTTACGCTCGCCGTGGTGCCATGGTTCTTTCCCGTGGCGGCAAGGAACACCCTAGTCGCGGCCAGGCCTCGTGAGGTGTAACGATACTCATGCGTAACATCCATGAACAAGCAGTCGGCCGCATCGACGGAGTTCCGAATTGGTCCTCGCGGGCCTCAGGACTCACAAGAGTTCTGGGAGGAATCTTGTTCTTCGCGCTGCTTCACAAACCCGTCCAAGCATCCCAAAGCGTGACTTTGGCCTGGGACCAAAACACAGACCCCGTCGTTGCCGGCTACAATATGTATTATGGCGTCGCGAGCCACATTTACACCAACAAGATTGATGTTGGCAATGCAACCAGCGTACGCATCCCCGGCTTGGTCGAAGGCACCACCTATTTCTTCTCAGTTACTGCGTATAGTGTGCCCGGTTTGGAGAGCGGTTTCGCGGATGAACTCAGCTATACCGTGCCCGGAGCATTTCCAAAAGTGCAGATCGTCGCCACCGAGGGGCAGTTTTTTCTCACAGTGACGGGGCTGACGGGCCATTCGTACGACATCGAAGCGACGGAGGATTTCACAACCTGGACGATCGTCAGCACAATAACGCTTGGTGCCAGCGGTTCGTCGGATACCACCGACCCGAACGCGGCGAGTTTTTCGAGGCGATATTATCGCACGCGCGAACATCCAGCGATGATGTCTGAAGGCAGTTCGCCTGGCTCTGACGGCGCGCCAATATCGCGACAACAGATGTACAGCAAAGCCTGGTCAGGGTCGCAAATCGCGCAAACTGCTCCGCGAGTCTCCGATGAGAATAAACGAAAGATCAAGCAATGACACTCTATCTCAGCCAAAGATGTTGGGGCCGTTTGTGCCTCCACTGCGCGGCGGCACTACGCGCCGGCCATTGGCGCTGGCATCTCGCTGGCATCCGACGGGAGATACAATCGTCCGAGCCGCAGATTTCCGGGCCTTCGGCCAGAGTGGATGGCCAGTTGTAACGACTCGGATTTTCCGGCGAACACGAATCATGAACTCAACGTCCCTTGAAATCACCCGGTGCAAGAACGTAAAAGTTGCCAGCCGGACCGGATACATAGTGGGGCTGTTGAAGACGTTGGGCGTGCCGAACAGGATGCTTTACGTGCGAAGGCCGCGTCATAACGGATCGTTTTGGCTCCGAAGAATCGACCACCTGCAGGTCTTGGAACAAGCGCGCCGGATTTACCGGAAAAAGATCACTCGCGTGCATCCTGACAAAGTGGGTGGCAACCTGGAGCGAGCGATACAACTCAACCAGACCTGGTATGAGATCGAGAGGCGCTTCAGGAAGCACGGACACGAATTGTGGTAGTAAAATAGGGCGAGCGGCGCGGGCGCACGGATGCATGTCAGCTTTCCTGCGGAACCAGTCCGGTGCGCAAGGCAAAACGCACCAGTCCCGGCACATCATGAACGTTCAGACAGTCCATCAGCTTGACGCGATGGTATTCTATGGTTTTCGGGCTTACGTTCAGGATCTCGGCGATGTGCTTGGTGTTCTGGCCTTCGGCAATGAGCTGGAGGATCTCGCGCTGACGCCCCGTCAACTGTTCGAGCGGGCTTTTCCGTTCGGCGATTGCATCCACGGGGAACTTTTTGAGGAGCCGCCTGGAGATTTCCAGACTCAGATAGATTTCCCCATGAACCACCCGCAGCAAGGCGGATTCCAGCTCCGCAGTTGCCGCCTTCTTGAGCAGGTAGCCGACGGCGCCTGCCTTCAGCGCCCGCCAGTAGTATTCCTCGTCGTTGTGCATGGAAAGAATGATGACCCGAACTTCAGGAAATTGTTTGGCGATGCGCTCCGTCGCTTCCAGGCCGTTGAGGCTTGGCATGGTGATATCCATCAAGACCACATCGGGCCCTTGCGTCTTGACCAGATTCAGCAGTTCGCGGCCATCGCCGGCTTCGCCCACCACTTCCACCCACGGCAACTTTTCAAGCAGCGCGCGAATGCCCGCCCGCACGAGTGTATGGTCATCGGCCAGCGCGAGGCGAATCGGTTTGACGGGTGTGTTCATGAGGCTTCAGATCCGGAAATCGGGGTCCGCCACTTCAACGGGAACCAGGCGTGGACTTCGGTGCTCCCTGGAACGGAGTTGAACTCCAGCCGCCCGCCGGCAAGTTCCGCGCGTTCCTCCATGCTCAATAAACCCAGGCTTGCGCCGCGCACGGCCTTCTCGCGGACGACTGCCACGTCAAAACCCACGCCGTCGTCACTCACGCGCAAGTGAAGTTGTTCGTCCTCGGCGCGCAAATCCACGGTCACAGTGCGCGCCCGGGCGTGGCGCACCACGTTGGTTAGGGCTTCCTGCGCTATCCGGAAGCACTCGGTTTCGATCACCGGATCCAGGCGTTGATCCAACGCGCCGGCGTGGAAACCGGTTCGCAGCCCGACCAGCGCGGCCTGCCGTGCGGTATACCACCGCAAGGCCGGCTCCAATCCCAGATCGTCGAGAATGGCCGGGCGCAAATTGAGCGAGATGTCATGCACTTGTTCCAGCGCGCGCGCGACCGCTTCGAGGCTTTCCTGCAAACGCGGCACCGCGGTGTCGGCGCCCGGTGACTCCAACAAGGCCTGCAAATTCAGTTGTGCGACCGTGAGGGTCTGCCCGAGTTCATCGTGGAGTTCGCGCGCGATGTTTCTGCGTTCAGCCTCCTGTGCCTCCACCAGCCGGCGGGAAAGCACCTGGAGTTTGCGGCTGTATTCTTTGCGTTTTGCCTCGGCTTGCTTGCGCTCCGTAATGTTGCGAATATTGCATTGAATGACTCTTCCGCCGTTGGCCTGGTAAACGTTGCTGACGAACTCCACGTTGATCGACTTGCCGGCGCTGGTTTCCAGCGGCAGATCCTCGTAACGGACATAGGATTCACGTTGCAACTCCCGAAACGCGGCCTTCGACGCCTTGGTGTCTTTGAAGGGGCCGATCTCCCAGAGTTTGTTTCCCAGCAACTGCTCGCGGGTGTATCCTAACAGATCCGTCAGGAACGGATTGACATCGTCAATCTGCCCGGTCTCCGCGTTGAGAATCAGGATCCCATCCTGGGCGGTTTCAAACAACCGGCGATAGCGGACTTCGGAAGCCTTGAGCGCGCGATCCGCTGACTGGTGTTCCGCTTCGCGATGTTCCAGGGCCTGGGTCATCTGGTCGAAGGCGCGGGTAAGCTGGCCCAATTCATCTCCCCGGGGGGCAAGTCCCGTGCGTGTACTGAATTCGCCGGCGGCAAGCCGCGCGCTGGATTTCACCAGGGCGCGAACCGGGCGCAGGACCAGCAGGTGGCTGCCGGCCCAGGCAAGCAGGAAAGCAAAGCAGGCGGCAATCCCCAAACCGGTCAGGTTCTCACTCAGCCGGTGGTCCGCTTCGGCAAAGAGAACCTGCCTCGGGATGCTGCCGAGAATGGTGATCACGTTGTCGGGAACGAACCGGCTGTGCATAGCGGCGAACGCATGGTAAGCGGGAATTCCTTCCGAAGACATCGACTCCACCACGCCGTGATTCTGAGCGAGGACAGTTTTCAAAAGCGATTTTTCCGGGAAAGGCTGGCCGATCCATTTTTCCGGCGAGGGATAACGAACGAGGATTCTCCCGTTGCGATCAATCTCGGTCCATGTCGCCCCTTGGGGCAATTGCGCCGGCAGCGCAGATTCGAAACGGCTGACCCAGTCCAAATCCAGCGCGGCAAAGACCACCGCCTTGATCTCGCCGATGGGATCGAAAACTGGATAGGCGAAATTGACGATGGGCTTGCCGACTGCCTGTCCGTCCGGAAAATCGCCGATTGCGAAGGCGCGTGTTGCGAGTGTACGGCGGAAAAACAGGCGGCTCGTTTGGTTGGCGAGTTCCACCGTCGGGCGTGCGCTCGTCAGAACGATCCCATTGGTTGTGATTACTCCCAAATTGGCGTAGCGCGGATAACTGCCCAATAACTCGGTGAGCAATTTCTTGCAGTCGCGCCGGTTGCCCGAAACCACCGGAGCCGACTCCGCCAAGGCGAGCAGCAGTTGGCGCGTGTGGCCGATCACCTGACCCTCTTCCCGCTTCGCCAGTTCCATCATGTCCTGCGAACGCTGATTCCAATCCTTCACCAGCCGCCGTCGCTCTTCCGACGCCGTGCGCAGCGTCAGTCCCACCAACGGGGCGCACGCCAGCAGCACCAGCAGCAACAGTCGCCACCGCAAACCGGAAAACAGCCGACGAATGGCTTTTCGCATATTGATATGTCCGGGTGACGGTTCCGGTTGACCGACGCGCAAATTGTCCCACCCAAACCTCTTTTACAGCCGAACGCAGGATGCGACGGCGTGACTCGTTGCGCGGTGCGCTCCGTCACGTTCTCTACCTTATCTAAAACGCGCCGCCGATAAAGATGGTGGATGACTCTTCCGAGCCTGGCATTGCGTTCGGTTCTGTCGGTGCGACAACCGTGTTCATCTGCGTTGTCGCCCGAATATCCCACGTTGCGCGAAAAAGTCGTTGACCTGCTCCTCAAGTGCGCTCGCCGGCTCACGAAGAACGACTCTGAATGCATTTGCCTTCACGGTATGGTGTCCGTAATCAACGCGTCGACCGCGACGGACACTCCTGGCGCGAGCCAGTTCCCGATCCGGAAAAACCCGTGTCGTTCAGTCATCGTGACTGCGAATCATTCGGCGGCGGCCGCGCGGCCTGGCGCCGGATCGCCCTGATGCAACGGCAGCCGCGCAAGACCTACAGGGCGGCATTGGCATAATTCTTCGGGCGCGTACCTGAAGCTGCAATTGCCGATTCCTGCCAGCCCGGCGCAACGTCGTTAAGATTTGCAATTCCGGCAGCAGATGCGCGCAGGGACGGTTCCAGGATCGGTGCTATCCAGCCGTTCTCATTCTTCCGCTCGCAAAGATTGACCGAGGCGCCACCCCGTTTAAGCGATTCGGAGGACGCCTCCAACGTGCGAACCACTTGAAGACCTTGTGCGCCATCCGTCAACGGAGTTGTTCCTTGTTTGATGCAATCCAGAAAATGCTGGCATTCGGTTTTCAACGGCTCTTCCTGTTTGATGTAAGGAACGTGGACGTCCCCATAGTGGTAAGCATAGTGAAACTCCGCAAAGGTGTCATAGTGCGGCGGCCGCTCGACCCGGACATCGAAAATCCGGATCTTCTCCAGGGGGGCGACATCGTCGTACACAATCATGCGCCGGCTGCCCACGATCGTCATCTCCCGCACCTTTCTCGGGTCCAGCCAACTGTTGTGGATAATGGCCGTTTGTTGCCTGCGAAAACTCAGGCACATGGTTGTCACGTCCTCGATTCCAGGAGTGACATGAGCGCTGCCCCGGCAATTCACGCTCACAGGCTGTTCCCCAATGATGTGCTGGATTATGGATATATCATGCGGCGCCAGATCCCAGGCCACGTTGATGTCCTTCTGGAAAAGACCCAGATTGAGGCGCCGCGCGGAAATATACCGGATATCCCCCAGGTCCCCCGAATCGACAATCTCCTTGATCTTCCGCACGGCGGGTGAGTACAGAAACGTGTGGCCGGTCATCAGCACGAGTCCTTTCCCGCGTGCGATATCAATCAACTCCTCACATTCCCGGGATGAGGACGCCATGGGCTTTTCGATAAAGGTGTGCTTGCCGGACAACAGACTCGCCCTGGCCATCGGGAAATGCGATTTTACCGATGTGGCTATGATGACCGCGCCGAGGCCGACGCCGTTGAGCATGTGATCATAATTCGTCTCGCCCTCAATCTCGGGATACAGCGATTTAAGATGAGTCAGGCGATCATTGTTGAGATCGCACATCATTTTCAGGCTGCAATCGGAGAGCGATCTGAAATTACGAATCAGATTGGGTCCCCAATAGCCGCACCCAACCACCCCGACTTTTATTGGTTTTGACATGATTGAATTCTACTTTGTCGCCTTCCGCGGCCGTCCGTCGTCCCCGCGCAAAGCATGAATCACCCGTGAGGGCGGCCTGTTCAAGGGCGTCCGGCGTTGGCGAAATTTGGAAGCAACCGGTTTTCGAAGTGACCTGACGAGGCGATGATTTCTTAACCAGTCGCGTCTCGATCAGTTGAATGGCCAAGGCTGGAACAGTCATCAGCATGATTCTCAAATCCTGCCAGAGGGTCTTGTTTTTAGCGTACTGAATATCCAGTTGAATCATTTTCATGAAGGTGGTCTTGTTTTTTCCACTCACTTGCCAGAGCCCGGTCAAACCCGGCAGGGCACTGAACCGTTCCTTCTGCCAGGGTAGATATCTGTCGTATTCGTAAGGCAGGCAGGGGCGCGGCCCCACCAGGCTCATTTCACCCCGCATCACGTTGATCAACTGGGGCAGCTCATCCAGGCCCGACGCCCGGAGTAATGAGCCGAGCGGGATGATTCGGGGATCACCCCGCAGATCCATTTTCGTCATGGGTGTATTCGAATTCATCAATTGGTGCAGGTGTTTCCGGTGCGTCGTCGTGTCGGCATCAACGGACATGGTCCGAAACTTGAAACACCTGAAGCGTCGGCCCATGTAACCGACGCGTTCCTGCCTGAACAAAACCGGTCCGCGGGAGCCGCCACGGATCAACAGGGCTATAAGCAGCGACAACGGAATCAGGAGTGGCAAGGCAAGCAGGATGAGAAGAGCATCCAGCGCGCGCTTCCAGTGCAAGTTCGGTTCGGCTTTGAGCGAAGACGAGCACGTCGATTCATCCACTTCGATTGAAATATCCATGAAAACGTTTACGACGGCGAATAAACTCTTCCAATTATCGCCGGCTTCAAAGCCGATGTTGGTTCCTAAGAACCGCGCGCGGCCTGATAAGGGCGTCATCCTCAACGGCCGGGCCGTACCGCAGAAAGACGGGACACGTGACGGCCATGAGATCGCGGATTCGGACTCCGCGCTCAAGGAACCTGTGGTCGCAAATACTCTGCCCTCTCAAGGAATCACCGAACCCACAACTGGAGCGAAGACTCATACTCGCGTTTCCCGGCCGGTCGAGATTCCTTCACCGATGAGCGCCGGTGCGTGTGCGAAACATGCCCGGACCGGCCGTTCCCCCGAGTGCGATGGCTGGGCCGTACCAGGTCGCGCCAAAGTTGGTTCGGGCCGGGGCTGCAGCACGGGTTGCAACCGGGGATAATTCCCGGTCGCGATCTCGTAAAAGTCGTGCGCGTAGCAGCGCGCGCCGAAACCTTCTTTCCAGTCCAGCAGGCCATGATTCAAAGCGCGGCCCTCCTTCTCGTTGGAGATGCCGAAATCAAAGAAACGCTTGTCCGTGTATTTGTCGATCAGCCAGCCGTACACGAAAGCCTGCGCTCCAATCTTTCGCCCTTTTTCTGTGACCGCGCCGTACTGCGAGTGCGCCACGGTCGGAGTTTCGTAGATGGTTGTCCCCGCGACAATTTCATCGCCGCAATAGGCCGAAAACTGTTTGATCTGTTCAGGAAAGCGTGAAGCGAGCAGGGTGATTTCCTCGAGTGAATGCACGGGTTTGACTCCGTACCGGGCAGCCAATTCTGGCGCCAGCACCCGTTCCCAAAACGGCTGAAAAGTCGTTTCCTGGACAACACGGACTCCCCGACGGATCGCTTTCTTAATCGCGCTTCTGCGATCCGTTCGGATGGGAAGCCGGTCCTTCTGCGAGATAGCCGTCGAACAATCCCGGCGATAAAGCCTGGCGTCGAGGAGGAACAGGGCATACGCCACTTCGTCGTCGGGGAGCGTGTTGTAAAACCCCGGAATCCGTTTGTAGAGCAATTTTGAAATCTGCTTTTGGCCCAGGTAACGCAAAGCCTCGTGGAAACTTGACAGCACATCGTCCAGCGTCGCCGCGCGAGAGACCACGAGCCCTCCATACGTCAGACCTTCATGACTGATGAGCGCGCCGTTTTCGTTGAGGTTCGCCGGCAACACGGCAACCAACGCACGGCCGTTGAAAATCATCAGTGAATGGTCGTTAAACCGGTCGCTGTGATAGTCCATGTAGTCGCGGGAAAAAAGGAAGGTCGCGTTCTTGGCTGCGCTCACGAACGTGTCCCACTCCAGCTTGCGACTGGCGGTGTATCGCTCTACCGAGAAAGATCGAGCGCCGTTGTGTTGTGGCAACGCGCGAGGATGGTCGGTTTTTAAGGACGTCGCGTGCAGGACATCCTTCACCGTTTCCAACAATCGGTCGGCGCGATAGGGCTTCAACAGCGTGGCGACCGGCTCCAGCCACGGATTTTGGGCCAGTTCCTGCGTGGGCAGCGTTCCAGTGGCCATGATGACCGGGAGTCCCTTATGGGCGGAGCGCAGCTTCTTGAGCAGTTCAATACCCGTCATCTTGGGCATGTTGTTGTCGGTGATCATTAGGTCATAGTTGTTGGCAAGAAGCGTCTCCCAGCCGGCTGCGCCGTCTTCGGCAGTGTCCACCTCGTAGCCGGAGCGACTGAGCACTTCGGCGTTAAGCTTGCGGATGACCACGTCGTCATCGACCACCAGAATACGGTTGGACGGTTTCGTCCGGCCTTGAGCTTGTGCGCCGGTTGACTCTTCTGCTGGCAGGGCTTCGCTATTCTTCATTGCGCAAAATTAGTCCGACAATCATGCGAGCACCATGACGGGGTTAACCGTGGGGTATTTCCCGTATGGGGTTTTCTTGGAACTTCGCAAGTCACGAACGGACCGTGAACCAGGCCCGGAGCGACAGCGAAAACCGGACTCCTCTGTTGGCGGGCCAGAGGCAATCAATTGGAGCAATTCCGCCTCGCTCGAATTCATCCGGATGGCTTTCTTGCCGGGCGCTTGTTTCCGATCGGCCGGCTTCTGATCGTGGAGAAGTTCGCCAATCAGAAGCTAGAGGGAGGACAAAGCTGGACGCGGAAGCGATGGAATCGCTCGTGAAACAGGTGTGGGTGTGGGCCGGGTGTTGACGATCTCGAACATGTGTCCGGCGCCCACGACATCAAACAGCTGCTGCACAAGCGGGGTGGGATTCACGAGGCGTGTAACACCATTTCGGCCGCGCGTGCAATTGCGCAACGCTATCAACGCGCCGAATCCGGCGCAATCCATAAAGGTCGTCCGGGACAAATCAATTTCGATGGATGTGTGTCCGTCCAGGGAGGCACAAATCTGCTTCCTGAACAGTTTGTTATTGGCGGCGGTCAACTCGGCAAAGCCTCCGACTGTCAAGACCTCGTTTGTAATCTTCATTTCCATTTATGCGTTTTCCTTCCGATGCTTCTGCTGAATTTTTGGGCTGAGATAGGCTCCGGTCATCGCCGGGAAGTAGATCCCGACGCGGCGGTGCGGACTGTCGGCTGCGCCAGAACCTCTTTGACCGTTTCGAGCAACTGGCCGCTGGAGAAGGGCTTCACCAGTGTGGCGGCCAATTGCAGCCACGGATGACGGTTCAGTTCCTCGGTGGGCAATGCCCCCGACGCGAGGATGACCGGAAGCGCCATCCGGGCGGAACGCACCTTCTTGACCAGCTCAATGCCTGAAACCTTTGGCATGTTGTGGTCGGTGATCAAAAGATCGTAGTTGTTGCCGTGAAGCGCCTCCCAGCCGGCTGCGCCGTCTTCGGCAGTGTCCACCCGGTAGCCGGAGCGACTGAGCACTTCGGCGCTCAACAGCCGAAGATCCGTGTCATCATCGACCACGAGGATGCGGTTGGACGGGTCCGCCTGATATCGAGCTTGTACCCCGGCAGACTCTCCAGCTCGCCGGACGTTGTGATTTTTCATTGCAGGCCAACCATAAGTGGAAAAACCGCCCGGCCGCCATGACGGCGTTCCCCCTACGGTATTTCCCCCCATCGAAGATTTTCCCGAAAACCGACAGCGCAGGGAGCGAGCGTGGATAGAGCCGGGAGAGAGAGCCGCGATGCCGCCCTCGAGCTAGGTAATGGTTACCCGGACACTGCTCTCGATGATTCCTTCAGCAATGGCGTAGCGGGTGAGACCGGCGATGTCGTGGATGTTGAGCTTGGCCATGAGATGCTGCCGATGTTTGTCGATCGTTTTGAAACTGACACCCAGTTCCGCCGCGACCTGTTTGTTGGGCTGGCCTTCGGCGATCAATTGAAGCACCTCCACTTCGCGCGAACTCAGACGGTTGCAATTCTTCCTGGACTCCCCCCTTCGAGCCGCCGACTTTTCAGAACGGTCCTTAGCGCGCTTGGAAATGGATTGGCTGTAAAAACTGTTTCCTTTTTCGATCTCGCGAATCGCCGTGGCCAGATTTTCCGAGGAAGTTTGTTTCAGCAAAAATCCCGTCGCGCCCAACACGGCCACTTGATCAACGTAAGCGTCATCGCTGTGCGCGGAAAGAAAGAGCACCTTCGTGTCAGGAAAGTCTTTGCGAATTTGACGGGCGGCTTCCATCCCATTGAGCAGCGGCATCGCAATGTCCATCACCACCACCGCGGGGCGAAGTTTCCGGGTGAGTTGCACGGCCTGGCGGCCATTGGCCGCCTCGGCGACCACTTCAATGTCGCGTTCGTGTTTCAGTAACGACCGGAAACCCTCGCGAACGATCTGGTGATCTTCCGCGAGCAGGACGGTAATTCGTTTCATAGCGGTCAAAATTTGG
>DATNDF010000193.1 GCA_035607015.1 Candidatus Angelobacter sp.
AAGTTCTCGTGGAGCGACGGTGAATGGATGAAACGACGAAGCAAACGAGATCCGTTGCGCTCGCCCATGAGCATTTACGAGGTCCATCTTGGTTCGTGGCGGAAGAAGTCGGTGGCCGAGTCGCCCGGCTATCGCGAGGTCGCCGGTCCCTTGATTGACTATCTGCGGAAGACGGGTTTTACGCACGTTGAGTTTCTCCCGGTGTCGGAGCACGCCTTTTTCCCGTCGTGGGGCTATCAGGTCACCGGATTCTACTCGCCGACCAGCCGTTTTGGCACACCGGATGATTTTCAATATCTCGTCAACGCGCTCCACGAGGCGGGCATCGGTGTCCTGGTGGACTGGGTGCCGGCGCATTTTCCGCGTGACGACTGGGCGCTCGCGCGTTTTGATGGCACGGCGCTTTACGAGCACGAGGACCCGCGCAAGGGCGCGCACCAGGACTGGGGCACGCTCATCTTCAACTTCGGCCGGCATGAGGTGAACAATTTCCTTACCGCCAATGCCCTGTTCTGGTGCGACCGCTTTCACATTGACGGCCTGCGCGTGGACGCCGTCGCCTCGATGCTCTATCTCGACTACTCACGCAAGGAAGGTGAATGGATTCCGAACCAGTTCGGCGGGCGCGAGAACCTGGAAGCGGTCGAGTTTCTGCGCAAGTTCAATTACCTCGCGCACACGGAGCATCCGGGCGTGGTCACCATTGCCGAGGAATCGACCGCCTGGCCGCTGGTCACGCGTCCGCCTTATCTCGGCGGCCTCGGGTTTTCTTTCAAGTGGAACATGGGGTGGATGCACGATACACTCGGTTACTTCATGCGAGACTCGATCCATCGCAAGTACCATCAAAACGACCTGACGTTCGCGATGCTCTACCATCACCACGAAAATTTTATTCTTCCCTTGTCACACGACGAAGTGGTGCACGGCAAGGGCTCGTTGCGGCAGCGGATGCCGGGTGACGACTGGCAGGCGTTCGCCAATCTGCGGGCCTTGCTGGCGTATCAATGGCTCTTTCCCGGAAAAAAACTGTTGTTCATGGGCGGCGAATTCGGACAGAGCAGCGAATGGAACGCGAACGCCGAGGTCGACTGGTGGCTGCTCGATGCCGGGCGCTATCATCGCGGCGCGCAACAGTTTGTTCAGGACCTGAACAAGGTTTACCGGGCCGAGCCCGCCTTGTGGGAGAGTGACTATGACCAGGAAGGTTTCTTCTGGGTGGACTGCTCCGACCAGGAAAGCAGCGTGCTGTCCTTTGTTAGGCAGAACAAGGACCAGACGAGCCGGTTGCTGGTCATCCTGAACCTGACTCCGGTGTTGCGGACGCGTTACCGCCTCGGCCTGCCGGAGGGCGGTTTCTGGCGCGAAGTGTTGAACAGTGACGCGGAGATTTATGGCGGCAGCAATCAGGGAAATTGGGGTGGTGTGACCGCGCGGGATTATCAGGCGCACAATCAACCGTTTTCCGCCGAATTCACCCTGCCGCCTTTGGGAGTGATTGCGTTTGCGCCTCAACGCGGTTGATCCGGCCCATTTGGAAATGAGCAGCGCGCCAAATCACAAACCTTCCGGCTGGTGGGCATCGCGATTCGGCCTCGCCGGGTTTCAGTTTTTCGCGCTGATGGCATGTTTCACGGTCCTCAGGCTGGCGCTCTTCTTCAGTTTCAGACCGCCGGCGGCGTCCGGCGAATACTTCAAAACGTTTCTCGTCGGCCTGCATCTGGATGCGACCGTCGCGTTGTTCATGACCCTGCCGCTGGTGTTCTGGTTGGCAATGCTGCCGCAATGGCTGTTTCGTTCGTGGCTTCACCGGACGGGGTTTCTTCTGGCCTGGTTCATCTTCTGGATGGTCGAGATATTCCTGCTCATTGCGGAATACTTTTTCTTCGAGGAGTTCAGATCACGCTACAACACGGTCGCGATAGATTACCTGCTCTATCCACACGAGGTGTTCATCAACATCTGGGACACCTATCCCGTGCCGCTGGTCATTGGCGCGTGCGCGGCGCTGGCGCTGCTTCTGGTGCTGGTGTCGCAAAGGGTCACGCGCGGCATGCGTGAAACAGAGACCGGCGCGGCGAGCAGGTTCCTGCACCTGGTGGCGGCGCTCGCGCTGGGAGCGGGCCTGTGGTTCAGCGTCGGGCTTGCCGAAACGCGCTTCAGCAAGGACAGGGTCATCAACGAGATCGCCAACAACGGCATGGCCTCGCTGGCCACGGCGTGGTGGTCGCGCAATCTTGATTACGCCGCGTTCTATCCCACCATGGCGCGTGAGGAGGCTTTTCAACGCACGCGCCGGATGCTGGCCGAACCGGGCGCGGAATTTGAAGGACCGGCCGATTCGCTCCAACGACGCGTTGCCGGCAGGCCGGCCAACCCCCGGCTGAACGTCGTGATTCTGCTGGAGGAAAGCCTCGGTTCGGAGTTTTTCGGTTCACTCGGCCGGAAGGGGGAAACGCTGACGCCCGAGCTGGACAAGCTTTCGGAGGAAGGACTGTTCTTTACGAATCTGTATGCCGACGGAAATCGCACCGTGCGCGGGTTTGAGGGCGTGCTCTCGTCGTTTCCACCGCTGCCGGGAGATTCGATCGTGAAACGCGACCATTCCGAAAACGTCGAGACCATTGCGCGGGTGTTGAAACGCGACGGTTACGACACGGTCTTTCTCTATGGCGGACGCGGGATTTTTGACGGGATGCGGTCTTATGCGGTCAACAACGGTTACGACCGGTTCGTCGAACAGAAGGATTTTTCCAACCCGACGTTCGCGACCATCTGGGGGGTATGCAACGAAGACCTTTACCAGCGGACGATCGAGGAATGCCGCAACCTTGCGAAGGCGGGAAAACCTTTCCTGGCGACGGTGCTTTCCGTTTCCAACCACAAACCGTTCACCTATCCGCCGGGGCGGATTGCCGAGGATCCGCGGGCGCGCAAACGCGAGCACGCCGTGAAATACACCGACTGGGCGCTCGGCCAGTTTTTCAAGGCGGTGAAGAACGAGCCGTTTTTTCAGGAGACGATCTTTGTCGTGATTGCCGACCATGGCGCGCGCGTCTATGGCAGCCAGAGCATCCCGATTCATTCGTATGAAATTCCGCTGCTGATCCTGGGGCCTGCGGCGGTGAAGAAACCCGCGCGACTGCCGCAGCTCGGGTGTCAACTGGACGTCGCGCCGACGATCCTCGGCCTCATTGGCCGCTCCTACGACACGATGTTTTACGGCCATGACCTGTTGAAAGACCCGGTGCCATCGGGCCGCGTCCTCATCAATCACAACCGCGACATCGGCCTCATGCGCGCCGACCGGATGGTCGTCCTGAGCCTCAACAAGAAGGCCGAATTCTATCGCGGCAATCCCAAGGTTGCGGAAATGACACGGGTGGACCGGCCCGATGACACCGACTTGGAATTGGAAAAGGATGCCATGGCGATCTACCAGACTGCAGACGAGCTTTACATGCAGCGGAAGTATCGGGTGCGGGAAACCGCGCAGCCATAATGACGATTGACCAGTGATCTTCGACCGCACCGGCTTGACCGGATTCCTTTGTGCCTGAGTGCCAAAACGCCACCTTCCCCGCAGATGTGCGCCGCCTTGCAGTTGACACCGGGCCAATCCTGAACTTAGTTGGGCCTCGCTTGTCTTAAATTTTATGCAATCACCCATTTTCAACGGGCCACCCACGCCGGAGGAGTTTCAACGCCAGCTTCACGAATTTATGCGCCAGCATTTTCCCGGCGGGAACGTGTCGGCTTTCTCAAAAACAGACACGGCGGGCGGGTCCGACTCTCCGCCGCCCGAAACGAAGACCGAGGATTTCAAATTCGACTACAAGCCGCGTGACGTGAAGGCCTATCTCGACCGCTTCGTCATCAAGCAGGAAGAGGCCAAGAAGGTCCTCAGCGTTGCTCTGTGCGATCATTACCATCAAGTGCGGCTCGCCATGGATGGGAAGGAGCAGCCGAATTACGCCAAGCAAAACGTCATCCTCATCGGGCCGACGGGCGTGGGCAAAACCTACCTCATCCGCAGCATGGCGGACCTCATTGGGGTGCCGTTCGTGAAGGCCGACGCGACGAAGTTTTCCGAGACAGGCTATGTGGGCGGCGACGTGGAGGACCTGGTGCGTGACCTGGTGCGCCGGGCTGACGGCGACGTCCGCCGCGCGGAATACGGGATCATTTACATCGATGAAATCGACAAGATCTCCTCCGCGTCAAACATGACCGGGCGCGACGTGAGCGGGCGTGGCGTGCAGACAAACCTGCTCAAGCTCATGGAGGAAACCGACGTGCCCGCGCGCGCGCCGAACGACATCGCCGGCCAGATCCAGGCGATGATGGAGATGTCGCAAACACGCGGCAAGAAGCAGCCGGCCACCATTAGCACCAAACATATTTTGTTCGTGGTCAGCGGCGCCTTCGGCGGCCTGGAGAAAATCGTTCAGAAACGATTGCGCGAGGCGACCATCGGGTTTGCCGCGGCCGCGAAATCAACCGTTTCCGAGGAGCGTGTGTTCTCCGAGGCGCAGACTCGCGACTTCATCGAGTTCGGGTTCGAGCCCGAATTCATCGGCCGATTGCCGGTGCGCGTCGTCTGCCTGCAGCTCAACGTGGACGATCTGTTCCAGATCCTGAAGACGTCCGAGGGCAGCATCATCCGGCAATACGAACAATCGTTCGCCGCTTACGGCATCGAGGTGCTGTTCCGCGACGATGGTCTCCGGAGGATCGCCGAGCTGGCGGCGGAGGAAAAGACCGGCGCGCGCGGCCTGATGACGGTTTGCGAGCGCATCTTCCGCGATTTGAAATTCGAGCTCCCTTCGACCGCGGTGAAGCGGTTTGTGGTGACACGCGAACTGGTGGACAATGCTCCGGACGAACTGCGGAAACTGCTCGCTGAACACGAAAAGGAAGAGCGCGTGGTGATGGCGCAGCTCGTCCATGAGTTCGCAGAACGTTTCCAGGAAAGCCACGGCCTGAAGATTGTCTTCACCGATGGGGCAGCCGACGCGCTCGTATCGCAGGCACTGGAACAGTCCAAATCGATCCGCGATTTGTGCGCGGACAAGTTCAAGGATTTTCAGTTCGGCCTGAAGCTGATCGCCCAAAACACCGGGCGGAAGGAGTTCGTGATCGATGCCGATGCGGTGGCAACACCGGACAAGATTTTGAGCGAATGGGTGGTGACCAGTTACCGGACGGACCCTACGAAGGACTGACCCCCACGCCCGCCATCAGGCGCAGCAGATTTGCGGGTGAGAATTCTCCATGCGGGAGTTCGCCGCTGATTTCACCCTCGCGCATGACCACGATGCGGCGGCTGAGGTTCATCACCTCGGGCAGCTCGGAGGAGATGACGAGGATGGCGATACCCTGGCAGGCGAGCTCATCGAGAAGTTGGTGAATCTCCGCCTTTGCCCCGACATCAATGCCGCGCGTCGGCTCGTCCACGATGAGGATGTCGCACTCGCGGGCGAGCCACTTGGCCAGCGCGATCTTCTGCTGGTTACCGCCGCTAAGCCCATCGATGGGCGACTCCAGCGAAGGAGCCTTGACCCGCAGGCGATCCGCGTACCGTTGCGCCAGCGTCCGTTCTGCGCGCCGGTTGATGAATCCGCAACGTGTCAATCGGCCGAGGGTCGCCAGCGACGCATTCTCGCGGCAATTCATTGCCAGCACCAGGCCGAGCCGTTTCCGGTCCTCGGGCAACAGGCCGATACCGGCTGACAGCGCGGCGGACACCGAGCGGCGCGGCAGAGCCTCGCCGCGCACAATGACCTGACCGGTGGCGGCGGAATCCAGCCCGAAGATTGCCTGGGCGACTTCGCTACGGCCCGCGCCAACCAGCCCGGCCAAACCGACCACTTCGCCCGCGCGCAGCGCGAAGCTGACGTTGTGAAACCTGCCCGGCGAGGATAGATTCATCACCCTCAAAACTTCATCGCCGGTCGCGCGGGAGAGGTGTCGTGGCGTGTGGGTCACGATTTCGCGGCCAATCATCTGGTGGATGACGCGGTCAGGATTGGTCGCCGCGATTTCTTCCGTCGCCACGTGGCGTCCGTCGCGCAGGACTGTGACGGTGTCGCAGAGGCGGAAGATCTCTTCCATCCGGTGCGAAACGTAAATCACCGTGATACCGCACTGCTTCAAATGGGAAAGCAGGCGGAAGAGGTGCTCGCTTTCACGCGCGGACAGGGAACTGGTCGGTTCATCCATGACGATGACCCGGGCGCCGGTGCCGATGGCCGCGGCGATCTGGGCGACTTGTTCCTGGCCGGTTGAAAGTCCTCCAATCAGTTCATCAACATCAATATCCGCCTCGATTTCATGGAGCATGGCGCGGGCGCGGGCGCGCATTTGCGCGCGGGCCACCCAGCCGGCGCGCGCGGGCAAATCGCCGAGGCAGAGGTTTTCCGCGACGGTGAGGTTTGGACAAAACGCAAGTTCCTGATGGACCATCGCGATGCCCAGCCGCCGCGCGATGAGGGGGTTGGCCGGATGAACAGGCCGGCCGTCGAGCCGGATTTCTCCGCCGTCGGCGGCATAAACACCGGCAAGGATTTTGCCCAGCGTGCTTTTGCCGGCGCCGTTCTCGCCGATCAGCGCATGGCAACTGCCCTGTTCGACTTCGACACTGACGCGGTCGAGGGCGAAGACGCCCGGAAAGCGTTTCGTGATGCTCGTTAATTGGAGAAAAGCCACGGCGTCACTTCAGTTTTTCACGCAGCCAGCCGGGACGGTTCGTGGTGATGCCATCCACGCCGGCTTTAAACAGACGCCGTGCCTCAACCGGAGAGTCAACGGTCCAGACGTAAACTTTTAATCCGGCGTCTTTGAGTTTCTTAACCAGCAGCGAATTGACTGGCCCGCGGGCGTCCAAATCGACGCCATTCAACCCGGCCTCGGTCAGCGTAGAAATCAATTCATGGGCAGCGGGGGACCAACGCCCCGTGTTCCAGTTGCGCCTGAATTTGCAGATCCAGCACACCTCCAAAGCGGGCATGCTGACCCTTAATCGCGTCACCAAATCCAGGGAGAAGCTGATGGCGACAATCGGCCCAGGCGCCTGGCCCAAAAGGCCCAGGGTCTGTTGGAATACGCGAACACCTTCAGGTCCGCACTTGAGTTCGACAAACAAGCGCCTGTCGTCGGGAATCCCGGTGAGGACTTCCTCAAGCAAGGGAATTTTTTCGCCGGTCCACGGGTTTCCTTTCCAGCGGCCGACATCGAGCGAGCGCAACCTGGACAGGGTTTGTTCGCTGACTTTGTCGTCAACTCCACCTGTCCGCCGGGCGTTGTCATCATGGATGACGACGAGCCTGCGGTCCTTGGAAAGGTGGACATCCACCTCAACTGCGTCGGCATTTTGTCGCCACGCCAGATTGACGGCGGCCAGCGTATTTTCCGGTGCATCGTACGACGCGCCGCGATGCGCGATGAGTTCCACCCTGGATTACTTCGGCAGCCATTTCTCCCAGTTTTTGGTGAAGTCATCCACGTTCTCCTTTGTCACTGGAATCAACGCGCTGACATCCTTGACGGAGGCCGGGTTTTTCTTGAGGTGGATTTTGTTGATGAGGTGTTCAACCGAGCGATAGCCCCATTCATAGACCTGCTGGGCAAGCAGCAGTTGGACGTGGCCGGTGCGGAGATAGGCCAGTTCCGGCGGCAGAGCGTCCACGGAAACGCACTTCACCGTGCCGGGCTGCCATTTGAGAGCGTTGTCGGTGAACAACGGCCACCCGCCGACCATCGCCCAGCCGGTGATGTCCGGGTTGGCTTGCATGACCTGCTCGACTCTGGCGGCTGCGTCCTGGGGCGTTTCCTTATGGTAGTAAACGTCGCGAATGGTGATGCCGGGGTGCTTCCTTGCCTCGTTCTTCACGCCCTGGACGCGTTTCTGGAGATTGGGTGCGTTCTGGTTGCCGGCGAGAATCGCCACGACGCCTTTGCCGCCCATCAGCTTTGCCAGTTCGTCCATGAGCTGTTCCCCGCATTTCACATCATCAATGGCATAGGTGACGAACCGTTTGCTGCCCGGTGCGTCGGAATCGAACGTGGCCACCGGCACGCCGTTTTTGACAGCCGTGTCGATGGCGCCGGTCAGTTTATTGGCGTCCGAACAACTGACGG
>DATNDF010000194.1 GCA_035607015.1 Candidatus Angelobacter sp.
CGTGCAACAAATCGCTTTGGCCGTGGTGGATTCGGCGGTGGCTTCGGCCGATACAACGGCCCGCGCGCATCACGTGATGAGTTGCTGGCTCGGATGAGCAACCATATTCATACGGTCGTTGGTCGCTACAAAGGCAGGGTCAAGGTTTGGGATGTGGTGAACGAAGCTATCGCAGATGGCGACGGCACAAACATTCTGCGGAACTCGCTCTGGCTGGAAATCATCGGACCGGACTTCATCGCGAAAGCATTCGAGTACGCGCACGAAGCAGACCCCGACGCGATTCTTCGCTACAACGACTACGGATTGGAGAACGCAGCCAAACGCAGGAAACTCATCACGTTGATCAAGTCGCTCCAGGCACAGAAGGTGCCCGTCCACGCCATCGGCTCGCAGGCCCACGTCAATGTGTCCACGACGTACGAGACCATGGATCAAGCACTGGCTGAAATGAAAACGCTCGGCCTGCCCATCCACATCACCGAACTCGACGTCAACAGTGCTCGGGGCGGCCAGCGCGGTTTTGGAGCAGACATCGCCAACAACGCAGCGGCCACTCAGGGGGGTCTCGCGAGCGACGCCGACAAAAAACTGGCTGACGCCTACGGCGGAATCTTCCGCGCATTCGTGAAGCACCGCGACTCAGTGAAGATGGTCACGTTCTGGGGCGCAAACGACGCCGTCTCCTGGCGGGCCAACGGCAAGCCGCTTTTGTTCGACGCCAACGACCAGCCCAAGCCGGCGTTTGAGGCTGTGATCGCCGAAGTGAAGAAGACGGCGACCGCCCAATGAACGCTTCAGCACGATTCACCGCGAAGTCCTCCGCGACATTCTCGCGCAACTCCACGTACCTGGGACCAATGCGGTTTACCGTCACCACGGCAACGGTCCATGAATTCTTGGTGGGGCAACCCGGTTCGGTTGTCTTCGAAAATGATTGTGCTGGGGACGAGAATCCGCCGCCCCTTTTCCTCTCGGGAGCCGTTTGCTTCGATCGTAAGAACAACTTCAGTTGCGTTGTCGCGGGTGTTTTCGGAGAGCTCCAAGATAAAAGCACGACCGGCGGCGAAGTGGTGCCCCGACGGCACCACTTTGCGATTGCAGATGGGCTTGATTGACGCTCATGAAAACGAACCGGTCAATTTACCTCCGGTAGCGACGGCTTGGCGTGTCACATGGCGCATCCTACCGGCCATGGGGTCAAGTGAGGGTCGCCAAACGGTCGCTTTCAGGGGCGAAGATCGAAAATGAGCACCCGTTCGTTGGAGAGGCTCACGGGGAACCGTTCGCGCAGATGGCGGTTCAATGCGGAGTAATGCTCCAACCACCAAAAACACGACCAAACAAAGACCATGCGCGAGGCGCCTGTTTTTCTAAGTTGCTCCAGTTCCTGAATCGCCGTGGCATCATCAGGTGGCGGGCCCCAATACATTCCCGCTCTTTGCAAAAACGGTAGCGCGTGCTTGTGCGGCAGCCGGCTGCGAATCTGTTCCTCATCGACAAGAACGAACCACTCCGCCAACGGCAGGTGCCGTTCGATGTCTTGAATCGCCAGGCGCAATCGCCGCGATTCCGCGGTTTTTGCCGACAGCGGAGGTGTGCAATGTAGCTGGGGCGCCCCGTCCTTGTGCAGCACCGCCAGCAGAGTGGCGCGGTCGATCGTTTTCACCGTGGCACGCTTGAACCGCTCGAAGTCTTTCGCTGACCAGAGACTCCGATGCCGTTCCAGCTCGTTGGCGCATAAATCCGCCTGGCCTGTCTCGTACTTGGGCGTGGTGACGATCACCGCCTTGCCCGCTTTCTTCAGCGCGTCACGCAACAGCCGCAGACCCGCGCGCTTTTCGAAGTGTTCGATGATGTCGCCCATGAAAACAAGGTCGTAGCGCGGAAGCTTTTTCATCAACTCGCCGGCGTCGCCAATGTGAATCCGATCGTAAAGATAACGGTGCATCGGCGTAAGATACGCGGCGTGACCCTCAATGCCGTCAATGCGCACACGCCAATTCTTGCGGCGATAGCGCGTCGGATCCTGTTCCGCCTCGTTGATGTCCGTGTATTCGCGGAACAGATGACCCCATTTGCCGAAACCGACGCCGACATCGAGGATGGACTTCGGCCTGAGCTGGCGCACCAGATGAATCACGGTCGGGATGGTATTTGGCCGGCTGCTGGGCATGCAGGTTACTTTCGCGGTTTCAGATGGAACACTGCCAGTCGGTCGTTTGTCAGTAGGCAAGGGTAGTGCGTCTGCAAATAGGTTCTCAAGCCTGTGTAGTGGTCCAGCCACCAAAAAGACGGCCAGGCAAAGACGATGTGGCTCGCGCCCGCATGTCGAAGGCGCTCCAGCTCACGAATCGCGGTTTGATCTTCCCCCGGCGGCCCCCAATAACGTCCCTCGTGCTCGAGAAATGGAATGATCCGTCGTCGCGGAAACTCGGCTTCATTTCCCCATTGGTCGTCATTGACGAGGATGAAACTATCCCCCTCCGGCACAAGCTGCAGGATTTCCGCGGTTGCCAGTTGTAATTGCTCCGCCCAGCGCGCAGCGTTTGAATCGGCGGCGTTCTGCCCGGTGCCGTTCTCGGCGACGGTCTCTCCGGCCATCCCCAGAAGTTCAACCATCTGGCGAGTCATCTTTTTTGATGCGATAAAAAGTTTCTGCTGCATGCCGTCGATCTTTTGCGGCAGCACGAACGTCGCGCAGTTTAGTCCGGCCTCGGCATAGACAGCCTGATAATCATGAATCCAGACGTGTTCGGGCGGCTTCCACGGCCACGCTTCGCTCCAGTCAATGTTCATGATAAAACTCGAAATTGCGGAGAGTTGTCCAATCAACGAACGCACCGCCGCCCTGGGATGATGCAGCAATACTTCGACCGCGATGGATGCGTCGTAGCCCGCGCCCGGGAGCGGGGTATCCGAATAAAAATCGTGCTGCACAAAACGGATGTTGGCGGCTCCCGCGCAGTGGAGTCTGGCAGCTTCGAGACGATCAGTGCTCAGATCCAACGCGGTAATCTGCGCGGTTGGATACATTTCTGCCAGCAATCTGGTAATGCGTCCCGATCCGCAGCCCAGTTCGAGAATCGACTGCAACGACAATTTGCTTTGGCGAAGTGTTTTGGACAGGAAACGCTCTTGCAGGAGGTGGTATTCCGCGTAACGCGTTTCGTCCGCCGGATTCGCCCGGCCTCGCTTCAGCCAGTATTCGTTGACGTTGAACTCGTCACTCATGGGATCCGATCCGATACTGTTAAAAAAAGGCTCTGTGGCTCCCGAACGCGCCAATCATCCCGGAATAAATCGTTTCCAATAGAACGTTCAACTTGCGAATGTCGTAACGGGATTCCACAAACCGGCGTCCCGCCCGGCCCATGGCGGGCCATGTTTCCGGATGCCCCAGCAGATGCTCCAGCCGTTCCGTCAACGCGTCGACGTCCCGTTCAGGAACGAGAAATCCGGACTGATCCTCCAACATGCCTTCCGGCAGCCCACCGTGTTGAGTAGCGACGACCGGCAGACCCGACGCCTGCGCCTCCTGCAATACCAGTCCTTGTCCTTCCTGATCACCTTCGACGCTCACACTGGCGAGAACGAAGATATGGGCCGCAGTCATCAGGCGTCGCACTTCGTCACTGTTGAGCGCGCCGTGAAAAGTGACTTGCGCGGCAAGATGCGACTCCTCGACAAGCCGCTCCAGTTTCTTCCTCAGGGGCCCGTCTCCGACGATATCGTAGTGAACAAGCCTGCGTTGCCCGCAGAGTCTGGCCATGGCGCGGATCACAAATTCATGTCCTTTGATCGCGGTCAGCCGGGCCACGGTGAGAATGCGCACGGGTTCGTCGGGCTTCGGTGTCCGCTCGTGGAACGGAAATGTGTTCATATCGAGGCCGACGGGGAGTTTGTGGAGCTTTGCGGTCGGGCACCCCAGTTTTTCGACACGCTGCCGCGTATAGTCGCTGTTGACTGTAATCCCATCCGCCGTCGCAAACAGACGCCGGTAAACATCTGCGCCTTCATTTCGCGGCGCCGTTGAAAAATCGTAGCCATGAAAACTCACGACCAGAGGAGCATGCCAGAGTTCGCGAGCGAACCGAAAGCTGTTTCCGACCGGGCCGAAGTGAGCGTGGAGCACGTCGTACTTTCCGGACACGCGGGAAAGCGCGGCCAGCCGGTGCAGTGCCGAGAGACTGTTTGCCTGGTAGCGATATTCGGCCGGCCGCAGCGTTTGGAACGTCAAGCCCGGCGATCTGACGAGGCACCTGAAAAACTTCGGAATGGCGCGCGCCACTCGAATCGAATTGTGGACCGAGCTCGCCGAGCCGGGCGGCCACGTGCGCCCGGTAACCGGCCAAACCGGCATCTCCCACGGCGCGGTTTCCGCCGGCATGTCGATGAACGTGGTTCGCTCCAGCAGCCCGTGCGCAAGCACTTCAGGTGGGGCAGGCATGCCGGGGTCGCCGCGGCAATCCGCATAGATATCCACGTCATGGCCGACATTGAGAAGCTCCAAAATCTGCCGCACCACGAACGTTTCGGAAACGACCGGGAAGCTTCCTACAAACATCGCAATGCGGAGAGGCTTCCTCATTTCGTGCGCGGCAATGAGACTGACTGAAAGACCTCGGCGAAGCGGCACTTGGCCGCCAGTTCACCGCGAAACTGGTTCAATCCAGTCACCGCGCGCACGTAATCGAATTCGAGCAGCTGTGACCGGTGTGCTCGCAGTGCGCGGAGTTTTCGCGGCATGACGGCAGTGATGTCTTCAACGTGATTCCATTCTGCAAGAGGTGTCCAGACTTCATAAGCGCGCAACGCGGGTGTGGCGATGCCGCTTTTCCGTAGCGCGGCACGCGCAATCGGCAGGCAGGCTTTGTGATCCGGATGCCATTCGGCGGCATGAGGCAGATAAATCAAGTCCGGTGTCGTTCGTTTGAGAATCGTCGTGAGCTTTTTCGCGGCCCGGCCGACGTTGTCGCCGACAAACCAGTCGGGCAGGCGCAGGAAGAATTGGTTCGTTACACCGAGAGTCTTCGCTGCTTTTTCCGCCTCGCGTTCACGGATAAGCCGGGCTCTGGTCGCGGGCAAATGTTTAAGACCGAGTTCACCGGATGAAAGATAAACGACCGAGATGCGGTCCTGGCGGCGTGCGTGCAAACACAATGCTCCACCGCACCCGATCGACTCGTCGTCGGGATGCGGCGCTATGACGAGGACGTTCATCCGACGGGCGCGCGCGCATCATCCGCACGCTTTGATCCGGCCAGTTGCTCGTAAAGACCGGCGTAGTCACGAGCCATTCGCTCCGCAGAAAAGCGTCGCTCGGCCGACTGGCGGATGTGCTTTCGGTTGAGTCCGAAGCAATGTTGAACGGCCTTGAGAAATTCTTCCCCGGTAGTGGCGGTGCAGCCGTTCACGCCGTCCTCCACGATCTCCGGTACGGCGCCGAGGCGCATCGCGGCGACCGGTGTCCCGCAAAGCATCGCTTCCACGAGCACAAGGCCGAATGCTTCCGGATACTGGATGGGATAAAGCAGCGCCTTTGCGCCGCCGAGGAGTTGGTCGCGCGCCCTGCCCGAAACCGGGCCGGCATATTCCACCGACTTCCCGTCGATCAGGGGCTTCACCTGCTCGCGGAAGTATTTGTTATCCGGTCCGGCCATGATCAGGCGCAATCCCAGTTCGCGCGCCGCTTCGACGGCCTGGACCGGCCCTTTGCCCGAAGTAAATCGTCCAAGGTAACAAACGTAATCATCGGGATCCTCGCGCAAGGTGAACCCGGAGACGTCCACGCCATGCGGAATGACCGCAGCAGGCCGCAGTTTCGGGTGCGTGCTCCACTGATGTTTCGATACTGCCGTGACGCAGGATTTCGGGGACACCTGCCAAAGCCGCGCGGCGCTGTCGTCCGGAACGATATGCGTCGTATGCGCCATGGGTGCGTGCGCGAACGGCTCCAGCGGAATGCTCCAGAGATACGCATGGCTGTGCATGACGTCGAAACGATCCGACTCTTCCACCGCGCGGCACAAATTCACCCACTCACACAAATGCCAGTCGTCGATGGAACCATGAGTGCCGTACGGGCCCGGCAGCGTCGCGACGAGTTCGCCGTCCACCTCGGAATTGGCCGCGCCGAACACGGTGACGTTGTGCCCCAGGCGCGCCAGTTCGCGCGTCAGCAACCAGATCAGCGATTCAACGCTGCCGCCGGTTTCGCGCCGTACGGGCGCGGACAACGTGGAAATCTGGGCGATTCTCATGTCAGTCCATCGCGGCATTCAGCAACGCCGGCAGCACGCGGTCCGTCGAAAAAACGTTTTCCGCCAGATGACGCGCGGCCCGGCGATGTCGTTCGTAGTCGATGTCGATCCGGTTGATGGCGGCGACCGCTTCGTTCAAATCGCCAAAAGTCAAGACGCCTTCCCCGATGGGCAGCCAGTCGCTCAAGCCCGTGTCCTCGACCAACACCGGTCGGCCGGAAGCGAGGTAGCACACGCTGCGGTCGCTGAACCAGCCGCCGCGCATTTTCACATAGCCGTGTTTCGGCACACTGAATTCGCCGCGGGATCGTTGAATGAACTCGCGGTAACTTGCCGGTGTCTTTGAAATTATTTCGCCCGGGCTTGTTTCCCAGCCGCGGTTCTCCAGGAGTTTTGGCTCGATGCCCATTTGCGCAATGCGGAATTTCTGCTGCGTGAGCTTCGGCACGTCAAGAAAGTTGGGAAACTCCCTGTCGCGCTGGCCGTAGGAGACCCCGTTGTGATGCGCGTCGCGAAAACCCTGCCAGCGCATGATCGAAGTGAAGTGAGTAGCGCCGTTTTGAGCCACCGGCCATTCTGGCAGGAAGACCGGGGGCAGTGTTTTGAGCCATGGCCCGCCGCCGGTCGGAACCGGACAGTCCGGCGCGCCGATTCTTTGGCCAAGCGTGAACCGTCGATCGCATTGTGAGAT
>DATNDF010000195.1 GCA_035607015.1 Candidatus Angelobacter sp.
CCTCATTCAAGCCTCGACCAATCTCGTTGATTGGGTTTCCATCAGCACCAATGTCCCCGCCGGCAACAGCTTCATTTTTACGGAGCCTTTGGGCGCGACTTCGGCCCGGCGGTTTTACCGGGCCTGGGCGCCGCCGTAATAGGCACCGGTCTGGTTTAGGAACGCACCCGCATTCACCGCTTGACGCCGATGAACTCAATCATGGGTGGTGTCACGAAAAAGGCGGAGGGATCGCGTGAGCGTCTGCGCCATTCGCGTTGAAAATTTTTCCCGTCGGATTTGCTGATCAATCCCCATTCCACCAGCGGTGCGAGGTAGTTCGCGAAAAAAGTTTCCGGCCACTTCCAAAGCGGCGAACCGGGCCGCGCGACGCGGACGATGGGCCTGATCTCCCGCACGGCGAATCCGCAGCGCGACATGAGGCGGGGAACTTCCGCGCCGATATCGGGATTGCCGCCCCGCATCCGCCACGACCGCGCGACCATCTTGAAGACGCGTTTGAACACGTCGCAATCCGGCGCGATCAGCACGCCTTCGTAATCGAAATAATCCTGCACAACAAAGACGCCTCCGCGTTTCAACGCGCGCGCCACGCCGGCCACCACCGCTTCGGGGTGTTTGACAAAGCACAGAACCCAACGGGCATACGCGCCATCGAATGTGCTGGCGGGCAGCTTCAGTCGTTCGAGGTTGCCAACGGAGGCGATGACGTTGTTCAACTCGAGCAAGGCGGCCCGGGACCGAAGGTGTCTGATGAAACGTTGCGACGCGTCGATCGCGGTGACCTGTCCGCCCCTTCCCACGCGGCTGGCAAGGTCGAACGTCGCGTAGCCGGGGCCGCAGCCGGCGTCGAGCAGTTTTTGTCCGGGGCCGAAACCGGCCCGCTCCCAGGCGCCCGCCGCCTGCTCCGCCCAGAGCTGGTGCTGAAGACCCAGGCGGACGAGTTCGTCATCGTCCGTGCCCAGGACATATTCCTGTTCCGTTCGCGCGGTGGATCGTTGTTTCACGTTTGTTGGATGGCGCCGGTGTGCAGAGGGTTTGAATCCGCTCAGTCAAACATCTTGCCCGGATTCAAAATGCCGTTCGGGTCGAGGACGCGGCGCAATTCGCGCATCACGCGCATCTGGGCGTCCCCGGCGAACTTCGGCAGAAAGGATTTCTTGGCCAGACCGACGCCGTGTTCGCCGGTGATGGTGCCTCCGAGCCGGATGGCCTCGTCGAAGATTTCCTTGAACGCCTCTTCCACGCGGTGCATTTCGTCCTTGTTGCGTTCGTCGGTGAGAAACGTCGGATGCAGATTGCCGTCGCCCATGTGGCCGAAAGTGCCGATGCGCAACCGGTATTTTTTCGCGACGGCTTCCACGAAGCGGATCATCCTGCCCAGTTCGCTGCGCGGCACGGTGGCGTCTTCGAGAATCGTGGTCGGAGCGACACGGGCGAGCGCGGAGAACGCGGAGCGCCGCGCGCTGGCGAGCTTGGCCGCCTCGACATCGTCTCGGGCCACGCGCACTTCGAGGCATCCTTTTTCGCGGCATATTTTTTCCATTTGCGCGGCTTCTTCGGCCACGACCGCCGGATGGCCGTCGGTTTCCATCAGCAACAGCGCCTCGCAATCCAGCGGCAGGCCGATCTTCGCGTAGTCCTCGACGCAATGAATCGTCGTGCGATCGAGGAACTCGAGAGTGCAGGGGATGATCTGCGCGGCGATGATGGCGGAGACCGATTCGGCGGCGTGGTCCATCTGCGCGAACGTCGCCACCATCGTCCGCTTCGCCCTTGGCTGCGGAATCAGGCGCAACAAGACCCTGGTGATGACGCCGAGCGTTCCCTCCGAGCCGACGAACAGGTCCTTGAGCGAATAACCGGCGACATCCTTCACGCATTTGTTGCCGGTCCACATCACTTCTCCGGACGACAGCACGACTTCCAGTCCCATCACGTAATTGCGGGTGACGCCGTATTTCAGGCCGCGCAGTCCGCCGGAATTCTCCGCGACGTTCCCGCCGATGGTCGAGATTTTCATCGAGCCGGGGTCGGGCGGATAAAACAGGCCCGCGGCGCTGGCGGCGTCCGCGATCTGCAGCGTCGTCACCCCCGGTTCCGCCAGCATCGTCAGGTTGGCGCGGTCCAGCTCGAGGATTTTGTCCATCCGAACCGTGCATAACACGACGCAATCCGCGCTGGGCAGACTGCCGCCGCTCAAACCGGTGCCCGAGCCGCGCGTGACGATCGCCGTCCGGGTTTGGTTGGCCAGTTTCAGAACGTCCGCGACCTGTTCGGTGGTCTGCGTGAAAACGACACAGCCGGGCATTCGCTGCATGGCCGCGGTGCCATCGAAGGAATAGGGAATCAGGTCCTCCGCCGAGGTCAGGACGTTCTGGCCGCCGAGGATGCGGCGCAGCTCGGAGAGGATTTTTTCGGCCACAGGCACGGCGCAGCTTGCGCAAGCCTCAAGTGAGGGTCAAGAAAACTGGGCTTCGAACGGTTCGCGTCATCTCGACGTGATGCCGCCGTTGCCTTCGTCGAGATAAATCACGCCGTTGAGTTCCGTGCGTTTCAGGTACTGCCGCCAGACCGTGTTCCCCTGCGGGCGCGTGGCCTCGATTTGCGTCGTCGCCGGTGTTCCGATTTTCGGGCCGTCAATCGTCAACGCTTCCGTCAGCACGCGGCCATCCATCGGTTTGGGCGGTTTGACACCCAGGATCCACAACACGGTCGGCGCGACGTCCACGTTGCCACTGGGCAATTCATCGGAAAAGTTGCGCCGCAAGTCCGGCCCCGCGGCGACCAGTGTGTTG
>DATNDF010000196.1 GCA_035607015.1 Candidatus Angelobacter sp.
TGGCGTCTGTCTGCGGGCCGCCGAACGTTAAACGCAGCGTGTTGGTGCCCGACAAACTGATCGCCGCCGGATTTCCATTCGTGTCAACCAGCGGCGTATAGCTATAGTTGATCAGCATGGCGGTGCTCGGCACGTTGAACATGCCCAGGCGCACTGTCGTCTGATTCCGCTGTGTCGCGTCACCGGTGACCCTGTCGAGATACACCGTCTGGGAGGCGCGACAAGCCTCGCGCAAATAGACATTGTAGGTGGCGTTTGAGAAGATGCGCGTGTAGTCCAGCCATTCGCCGCCTTCGGTTCCTCTCACCTCGTATTCAGACAGGTCGCGGGAAGCATACTTTGCCCGGATGCTGTCGTTGATCACGGTCGGGACGCCATTGTCAAATTCACTCGAGCTCCCGGCCTGCGTGCCGACCGGATCCTGGGTGCGATAATCGGCCGAAGCGCCACTGCCGGGCGTGGTTGAAAAGTCAAAAAAATCCACGCCGCCTGCGCCGATGAGGTCGTAGTAGCCGACGCCGCTGCCGTTCACCTGGGCGCCAACGCTGTCCAGGCCGGACACCGGCGGATCGTCCTGAAACTGCCCGGCTCCGTAATTGTAGTCCTCGGCCTCGATGACTTTGACTCCGGGAGCGTCGAGATAACTCTCGTCGAACGTGTCAAACGTGAACTCATTTGTCGTCGCCCTGCCCGAGAAATCGGACAGTTCGATCCGCGCACCGTAAACTGTGTTTGGCATCAGACCGTTGAAGCGGACATCCACGTTGTTGGAAGGGCCGGACATCGTCAGGGTCGAAGACACGTCCGTGCCGTTCAGGAAAAGCCGGATCGCGGCCGGATCGATTGCGTTCGTCGTCATCGTCGTCGCAGTGAAGCTGATGCCGTTGGTATAACCGTAAAAGTTTGCGCGCGTGGTCGGTGTGCGATTCGCAACCTGCGGCATGTTCGGAATCGGATGCGGCGTGCGGTCAAAATCCACCAGAATGGGTCCGTCCGTGGATGCGTAATAATTGTCAAACGTCACATCAGTCTTGCCCGTCGCCGGATTCGTGTAGTCCGCCGCGTTCACGCGAGAGAAGTTAAACAGCCCCAGGACGCCGCTGGGATACGTCGTGTCGTCGGCCGAGATGGTGACGAGCGGCGCCGTAAGATCGGCGAAATCATAAATCTGCCCGGTCAACGTGCTGGCCGCCCCGTTCATCACGAACCGATACCGGTGTGTCGGATCGAGGGTGATGTTTGCTGCGATCAGCCTGGTTGGCTGTTCGCCGGTCACCACATTGATTTGAAACTGGCCACGCTCCCCGTTCTGCTGGTTCGGATCGTAATTCAGGACATAACCGGTCGTCGTGCCCAATCCTATGCTGCCGGGATCGGCGCGCACCAGGAAACCAAAGGCCTGGTTCAGTGAGTTGTCGAAGGTGACAATGTCTGCCGCCAGATAAAAATTGTCGTAAACATTCGTCCGATAACTGAAGGCCCGCGCCGGACCCGCGTCGGGCACCGGCGGCGCCGGGGATTGAATGCGATACGCCTTCCCGCCAAAACCGTCATCCGGAAATGTGTAGCTCGCTCCCGAGGGAATCTGTCCCATGGTTCCCGTGTTGATGTCCAGATGCACCCAACCGGTGTCGTTTCCGTCGTTGAAGTCATCCGACTGCCCCATGGCAATCTTCTGCCATCCGAATATGAGCGATGCGGCCACAATGAGCGCAAAGCTGCAGGAGCAGCGGACAGGCAGGCAATTGAAGGTGCATCCAGCGCTCCGGAGAAAAACGAACGACTTCATCATTGGAGATTCAATCCCGACTTGTTCCATTTTGCGCAGACTACGAAGCATTGGATAACGCTCCACAAATAATACTTCAATACAAATGCTGCCTTCAGAACATGGAAGTGCCATTCCCTCCGGCCGGTTTTCACCCTGCGGGCAACGGGAGCAGTCCCGATTCCACTGTCCTCGAAGCTGGGAAGCGCAACTCGCTGTTAATGGTATCTCAAGACGATGTTGGCACCGCTGACCTGAATGCTGTCGATGGTCAGCGCAGAAACGCTTTGCAACCGGTAAAACCGCTGGCTTCCTGACAGCGGCACGGTCACGGTCTTCGCATTTGAATCGACGACGGCCCCGGTTTCAGCCGCGAACGAGCTCGTCGCGAGACTGGCAACCGACTCGAGGACGATGTTCGCTGCTGCGAGCGAGGTAAAAGCCTTGACGGCCCCTGTTGCGTTGAGGTCATTGATCAGGGTCATCACGCCCGTCGAACGATCCACGGAAAACAGCTCGACGTTCGCGCCGCCGCCGCGTTCGAACCAAATCATGCGAAACGGATAGAGGCCCCCCTGCGGAACGACGAAATCAAACGTGCCGTTGAACGTGCCGCTGGTTTTTTGTCCGAGCACAAGCGCATTTGGGTCGGAGAAGCCTGCGCCCGAGGAGAGTTGAAACCCGTCATCGCTGACAACCCCAAACGTATGGACGCCTGGCGACAATTCCAGATAAGCCAGAATCTCCATTGCCATGTCGTTCGGGTCGGGCTGGACGGTAGGATCAATGCCCGGAAAATTGAACTCATTGCTGAAATCACCATCCGGTACGTAGGCTGGATCCGTGGTATCTTTCTGCGTGTAGTTGATCACGGTCGCCACCGCATTGGTGACAAAAGCCGCGTAATTTGCCGGCGGATTTGGCCCCAACTGAAGCTCCGCGCGCGCCAGGCTGTTGTCTGTCACCACCGAAGCTTGGACCAACCGAACACGGAATCCCGAAGTTGACCCCGATCCGGTCGGCGACGCGTTGGTTGCGCGCAACGCGGCAAATGTGAAGGACCATTCGTTCGTCTGCCTGAATCCCAGAGTATCGGCGAAAACAATGCGATTAGTGTGGGTCGCCGTAAGATCGGCCAGGCTGGTCAGATTGGTAAGCGGATAGGTTACGGTCGCGCCCGGGAATGGAATCGCGTTGTTCGGCACCAGGACTTCCCCGCTCACGGTCAGGTTGGCGGAAGGGATGACGCTTCCATCCACCGAAACCACGATCGAATTTGTGTCCACGTCAGTCTCGCGGTTAAGGATGGCAACGCTAAGGGAGGTCGGGATGGTGCGAACGGCCTCGTTCGGCTTGGGGGTCAGGTCCACTACCGTCGCGCGCAGCGACCCCGCCGCCGGGGCGCTTGCGTTGTAGTTATCAAAGGTTGCATCCGCCGTTGCGCTCGGAGCCGTCACGTCGTTTGCCCGGCTGAAAATAAACACGCCCGCCAGACCGCTGCCATGTGAAGTGTCCGAGGCGACGACGCTTGCCACCGGATTGTTCGTGTCCGGCAGGGCATACACCTGCCCTACGAGGCTGTCGTTGTAACCCGAGAAAACCCAGCGATAACGGGCCTGAGCGGAATCGAGACTGGCCGGAGTTTCGGCGATCGTGTTGGGTGCCTCCCCGGACACTTCGTTAATCTGCAGATTGCCGTCGGCGGGATTGAAGTTCATCACGTACCCATCCGTCGCGCCCAGGCCGGGATTCGTCGCGCGGCTCAAAACTCCGAAGGCCTGGTCCACGGTCCGGTCCCACGCAAGAATGTCCACTGATACGACAAAATTCGTGTAATTCGGTGACCTGTAGCTGAACGCGCGCGCCGGCCCCGCATCCGGCACGGGAGGCGCGGGGGTCTGGATGCGATAGGCTTTGCCGCCAAAACCATCATCTGGAAACGTGTAACTCCCGCCGGGAAGCAATCCACCGGTGCCGGTGTTCAGGTCAAGACGGGTCCATCCGCTATCATTTCCGTCGTTGAAGTCATCGGACTGCGCGAACGCGCGTTCGATCCCAAAGACACAGGTCAGTATGACCGCAGCCAAGAAGTGTCGAGCCAGGTTTTCGGACGAAACAAGGGTTTGTTGTAGGCGCCGCGATTTGACGATTAGGCAGGAGTGGTTCATAGGAAAAAAGACGCTTGGTTTGCGTTCGTTCGGTTTAGCCGCTGGTGATTGCGGGCACTCTTTCACAGGCGGACGTGGAAATCAAGATACTTACGCGCTGCCTTTCTGCCGGGGCTATCCCTGCCGCTCCTCTTCCAAATACCGTCGCCGCCACTCCGCACGCGAAAGTTTGCCGCGCTCGTTGGCTTCGAGCGTCTCAACAAACATCCATTCCCGCGGCACCTGCCACGCGGGCAGCCTCGAGAGCAGAAAATCCCGCAACTCGTCCGCGCCTACAGCGGTTTTTACAGCCACGCAGGCAACGATGACTTCTGTCCGTTCGGCCTCGCGGCTGGGCGCGCCAAACACCAGGCAATCTCTCAGGCCGGGATGCGCCAGCAACTCCCGCTCGATGCTTTCGGGCGGGATCTTGCGCCCG
>DATNDF010000197.1 GCA_035607015.1 Candidatus Angelobacter sp.
ATGACCGACTGGGGCGCGCACCATAACGACATCGCGCAGTGGGGCAACGGCACCGAGCGCAGCGGCCCCGTCGCGATCGAGGGCAGGTCCCTCATCGAGATGATTCCGGGCGGGTACACGGCCGCCAGCCAGTATCACATCGAATACACTTACGCCAACGGCGTAAAGCTCACCTGTGTCAGTGTCGCGACGGACGGGCCCGACGGCTCACACCACGGCAAACCGGACGATCCGGTTCATGGCGTGAAATTTGAAGGGACCGACGGCTGGATTTTTGTGACTCGCGGCCGGATCGAAGCCAGCAAGCCGGAAGTGCTCACCGAACCACTGGCATCGAACGCGACGCATCTCTATGTCAGCGACAATCACATGGGTAATTTCTTCGACTGCGTCCGCTCGCGAAAGCCGCCAATCTGCGAACCGGAGATCGGACACCGTTCGGTCACGGTTTGCCACCTCGGCGTGATCTCCATGAGGCTTGGTCGAAAGTTGAACTGGGATCCGGAGAGGGAACGGTTCGTCAACGACACGGAGGCGGACAGGTGGCTCGCGCGTCCGCAACGCAAGCCCTATACGTATGACCTGGCCTGAAAACTGTCAGAGGTATCTTGGGGAGCGCACACGGCCCGCGTGCTGTTCGCGGCGGCTCGCCGCGAAGTTTAACACAAGCAACCGTTCGCCATCTGGCAGTTTTAATTGTTCGATGTTTCACCTCAGCGTGCTCTCCCCGCATTTTCTCAGCGTAACCAACCAAAACCAACGGGTATCATTAACAGGAAAGCCTATGAAAACTTTGAAAGCACTTGCCGTCATCGCCGCGGTTTCATCCTTCGGCATCATCTCGTTCGAGCCGGCGCGCGCGGCTGAACACGAGCACGGCGAAGCCTGGGCAGCGGTCCGACAGGCCGTTGCGGTTTTGCACGCCACCGCCGGCAACAAGTGCCATGGCACGGTGCGGTTCACCCAGGAGGGCGACTCGGTGAAAGTCGTGGCGGACATCGAAGGACTGACGCCCGGCCAGAAACACGCCATCCATGTTCATCAGTATGGCGATTGCTCGTCCGCCGACGGCATGAGCGCGGGCGGTCACTACAATCCCGAAGGCCACCAGCATGGTTTACCCGAGAAGGAAATGCGTCATGCGGGCGATCTGGGCAATCTTACCGCCGACAATGACGGCAAGGCTCACTACGAAATCACCGTGAACAACATTTCAATCGCAGGCATGAAAAACCCTGTCATTGGACGCGGCGTCATCGTGCATGCAAAGGTGGACGACGGCGGCCAGCCAGTCGGCAACGCGGGCGGGCGCATCGCTTGCGGCGTGATTGGCGTCGCGAACACTGCCGCGAAGAAATGACGCCTGGATTCGCTGCCGCAGCCTTGGCCTGAGATGAGAAGGATCCTCCGAGTCGGCGCGCTTGCCCTGGCCGTGTTCAGCCTGTTGTTCTGGCTGCTGCTCGGGGCAAATCGCGGCTGGACGAAGACGACGCGGACACGCTGGCAGAAGGACCCCGTGACCGAAATTGACGGCCCGGTGATCGAGAAGGCGTTTCTGCCCGGCGTGGATTTTCTGGCCGTCGGCCTTGTCGGCGCGCTGGCGTTGTTCATCATGTCGTTGTTTGCATCGAAAACCAAAAACAGACCGGTCGGCTCGCCATGAAAATCAAATTCATCCCCGCTCTCATCGTTGCTTCGGCCGCCGTGACGTCGTTGGCCGCGCCCATCGAGTTCGATTTCAAGGACCCGAAGGGCGTCAACAACGTCATCTTCAAAACCGACGCGCCGCTCGAATCCATCAACGGCACCGCGACCGCCATCTCCGGCAAAGTGACGTTCGACCCCGCCAACCCCGGCGCGGTCAACGGCAAGATCGTCGTCGAGTCCGCCTCGTTGCACGTCGGCAACCCGATGCAGAAGGAGCACCTGCACAGCGACAAATGGCTCGACGTGGCGAAGTACCCACAAATCGCCTTCGAGGTCGAAAGCGTTAAGAACGTCAAGACACAGGGTGACGTCACCACCGCTGACGTGACCGGGAAGATGAGCCTGCACGGCGTGACCAAGACCGTTACCGCGCCCGTGAAGATGACCTTCCTCAAGGACAAGTTGAAGGCGCGCACGGGCAAGGACGGGGATCTGCTCGTAATCCGCGCGAATTTCAAAATCAAGCGGCGTGATTTCGGCATCAACCCCGGCCAGATGGAAGAGAAAGTCTCGGATGAAATTGAACTGAACCTTAGCATCGCCGGCGCCGCGCCGCGCGGTTGATTGCTGTCGGGATACTTATCGCAAGACGAGTGGCTTAGGTTGGCCTCCCAGCTGGCTTTGATTTTGTACGCAAGTGTTACCGATACATGGCGAACAATGCCCAAACCGATGATGGAATTTTCCGGAGCAGGCCGACTGCTCTGGGCAGGAAACCGTTTGGCAGGCGGGCGCGGCTTATTGTTGGGGTCGGAACCGCTGCTTTTCTCACTGTCTTGTTGTCTTGGATTTTCATGCGCAGTGCCAGCACGCAGCGACCTCCTATCGACTTGTATTGCCTCGGTTCGCGCGTGTCCACTGGTGTCGGCGTTACGTTTGCAGTGACAAACTATTCATCGAACGTCGTCACGTTCTACGAGAAGGTGATCGAGGTTAAACAAGCAACCGGATGGGCCGCTTACAACTACGCGGGACCGGTGATGGCCGTACCGATGCTGCTTGACCCGGGAACAAGAGGTTTACTCGATGTAACCCCACCGAATACGAATCTGCCTTGGCGGATTCGAGTGGCCGTATCCAGCCAATTGGACGGCCCGATCGCAGTATTGAAACGCGTCAGCTTGTTTTGCAACCACATCAAAGACAGGTTTTTCACCGGTAACAAGAACCATCCTCCGCCTGTGCGG
This sequence comes from Candidatus Angelobacter sp., assembly GCA_035607015.1. Classification (NCBI taxonomy): domain Bacteria; kingdom Pseudomonadati; phylum Acidobacteriota; class Terriglobia; genus Candidatus Angelobacter; species Candidatus Angelobacter sp. The sequence goes on from DATNDF010000197.1 coordinate 2,895, forward strand.
TTTTGGCCTGGTGTAGTTTACGGTCAACCTACAGAGGTTGTGAGTGCTGAAATCACGAATTCGAACTAGCTTGTTCTATGATCTCACAAACCATTACCCGTCGTGATATGCTTCGCGGCAGTGTGGCGTTTGCCGCGCTGGCGTTCGCGCAATCTCCGCTCTCCGTTTTTGGCTTTGACGAGCCGGGCGCGGGCGAGACCGTCGTGCCGTTTCTCGACGTGCAGCCGAAGAGCAGGATGCTTTACTGGCAGGATCTCACGAGCTGGATCACGCCCAACGAACAACTTTACCAGGTTCAGCATTACGGCGTGCCGGAAGTCGATCTCGAAAAATGGCAGTTGGAAATCTCCGGCCTCGTGAAAAAGCCGCGGACACTGTCGCTTGCCGACATCAAGGCTCGCAAGCGCAGGACCGTCACCGCCACACTCGAATGTTCCGGCAACAGTTCCAATCCAGGTTTCATGGGAGCCATCGGCAATATTCAATGGACCGGCACCCCGTTGGCCCCGTTGCTCAAGGAAAGTCATCCGCTCGCCCGCGCCATCGAAACCGTGTTCTTCGGCGCGGACGAGAAGGTCGAGAAAATCCGCGAGAAGGATTATTTGCAAAACTTCGCGCGCAGCCTCTCGTTGCGCGACGTGCTGAAGCGCGACGACATCCTGCTCGCTTATGAAATGAACGGGCGGCCGCTGGAAAAAGGACATGGCGCGCCGCTGCGGCTCATCGTGCCGGGCTGGTTTGGCATCACCTGGGTGAAATGGCTCACGCGCATTGAACTGCTCGACCGCCGTTACATGAGCAAATACATGGCGCGCGAATACGTCACCATCCGCGGCGAGGAACACGACGGCAAAACCGTCTGGCGTGAAACCAGCGTTGGCCCGATGGACGTGAAATCGGTCGTCGCCCGCGTCACGCGGCGCAGGGAAGGCTCGCTGCGTGTGAGCGGCGCGGCCTGGACCGACGGCACACCGCTTCAGCGGGTGGAATTGAAGATCGACGACGGCAACTGGACGCCGGTGGAGTTGGACAAAAAACAGCGGTCGAAATATTCGTGGACGTTCTGGAACTACGATTGGAAGAACCCGTCGGCTGGAGATCACACCTTGGTATCACGCGCGATTGACACCGAAGGCCTCCTGCAACCTTCCGGCGACGATCCCGAAATCAAATTGAAACGCACCTACTGGGAAGCGAACCAGCAATGGGTGCGGAAGATCAGAATCTGAAGTCCGGTTGCAGAATTACGCTTTCACAGGATTCGCCAATCTGTTTTCATAACATTATGGAGCCGCAATTGGAAAAAGTAAGCTGCGCACGATGGCATGCACACAGTGCGGTCCTTCATCGATAAGATATGCCATTCTCACCCTCGATCCGTCGCACCGCGCTCCTCTGGTGTGATCGGCATTGTTGTCTGTGCAAACGTCCATGTGGACTCGACATCGAGATCGACCACTTGGTCCCGGAAGCAAACGGAGGTCCCAACACTCTCGACAATGCGATCCCACTCTGCTTTGACTGCCACGCTCGCACTCACCGTTACAATAACCTCCACCCGCGAGGCACTAAGTATTTCGTAGCGGAGCTTCGCGTTCGACGCGATCAGGTCTACGAAGAGTTCACTCGCTCGTTGGTCCCGCCTGTCCGGTGCGAGATCACTCAAGATCTTGGCGGTGGGAAGCAGCGGGACCTTCCCGACGTCGGCTTTCGCCTAGTTCACTGTGGGGACGGCCTTCCCGTAAAAGTGCGTGTCACCGTTACTGTTGATCGCTTGAAGGTCGGTTCCCCGTACTATTCCGGTAAGAAGGTTTGGCACCTCAACCCACGTCACACAATCTTAGGACATTTTGCATTGCCTGGAAAGACCCAGCACCGGCGCATCGCGACTATCACTTACGCCATCATCGACTGCCTCGATCGGGAGCACACACTCCTACCTGTCCAGTTCGTGTATGTGCCAGGCCAAAACTTTTGGTATCTTGAGCCGTAATTCCGTCGCGTTGTATGAAAGGAGCAGCTAACCAGGTCGCGGCAGCGTACGTCCGTTGCACCTGTCCGCTCAAGTCATGAGCATAGTTCCGCAATCAGGTTGCTGCGCCTTTCTCATTTCGATGTGTTGGGGCAGTGCCTTCGGCGCGGGCGTGCATCACTACGTATTCTTCAATCGAGACAGAGAGAGAATCTCCGACGTCGCGTTCATTAACACCAAGGCCTTCGAGGGTGCTCAGTTAAAATATACCTGGCGTGAGCTGGAGCCGGAGAAAGATGGTTATGATTTCAGCGCCATTCGTCACGATTTGACGTTTCTGAATTCAAAAGGCAAGAAACTGTT
>DATNDF010000198.1 GCA_035607015.1 Candidatus Angelobacter sp.
CATTCAAATCCTGCTGAATCTTACCATCAACGCGCTGCAATGCAGCCCCGAGCCGCACCGCGTGGAGATTTTCGGGCAGCGTCTGGCAAAACCCCTGGACTTGTCCGGCATTCAGGACGGACCGGAAAACCACCTTATCAATCGTGACGGCCTGCACAACGTCGCGCCGTTGCTGGCCATTGCGGTCCGAGACAACGGTCCCGGTATTGCGCCGGACGTTTTGCCAAAGATCTTCCAGCCTTTTTTCACCACCAAATCCAGCAGCAAGGGCACCGGCCTCGGGCTGGCCATCGTGCACCGGTTTGTGAAGGAAGGGAAGGGAGCGATCCACCTGCAGACCCGGGTTGGGCAGGGGACTACCTTCACAATCTACCTGCACGCCCGAGACCTGACCGCGAAGTAGCGGCCCCGGTTCTGGAGCCGCCGTGCCACCCCAATGCGGCTGCTCTTGCGGGCGGATGTTCCTTGGTGAATGTTCCTTCATGAACACCGTCGCCATCATCGGCGCTTCCAATGACCGCTCGAAGTTTGGCAATAAGGCGGCGCGCGCCTTCCTCAAACAAGGTTATGCCGTTTATCCTGTGAACCCGAAGGAGGCCGCAATCGAAGGACTGGCCGCGTACAAAAGTATTCTCGACGTCCCGGTGCGACCGCAGATGGTGAGCGTTTACCTGCCACCAAAGGTTCTCCTGAAGGTGATGCCTGATATTGCGGCGAAGGGTTGCGACGAGCTCTGGTTGAATCCGGGCACGGAGTCAGAGGAAGTGCTGGCCGAAGTCGAGCGCCTTGGACTCAATGCGATTCGGGCGTGCAGCATCGTCGGACTGGGCGTGTCTCCGGCGTCGCTTTGACTTTCGCCCGGCCGCTTCCCCGCGGTGAATAACTTTTCCTTTCACCCGGTTGCAAGCCGGACTTCGCGGTCTATGTTAGTTTCGTCAAAGAGAAAGGCGTGTCATGAAAACGAAAAAGCACGAGACTCTGAAACAGCCCGAACCGTTCACGCCCGGTGTCACCAGGGGAATGGTGCGGCAGCACGCGTTCGAACTTTATCGCGACAAGCTGCGCGATCATGCGTTGACGCTGCAGGACTGGGTGCTCGCCGAGAAGGACCTTGTCAATTCCCTGGAAAGCGACGGCCTGCTGAAGCGATAAGCCGTCGTGTCCGATGCAAACTGCGCTGGCGCGGACAAAACGCCCGTAAAACGGCTGAGTCTGTGTCGGCGCAGTTTGTTTTTCATCCGTTAAAGATTTCTTTTCCTCAGCGTGCGGTTTCCTGATTCAATCCCGCCGCCATGAGACTTCTGGTCATTGGTTCCGGCGGGCGCGAACACGCGCTGGTCTGGAAACTGGCGCAATCGCCGCACGTCACGCAACTGTGGTGCGCGCCCGCCAACTCGGGCATCGGTGTTGAGCGACTCGCGAAGAACGGTTCGCTGGTCGAATGCGTGAGCGTCGGCGCGGAGGATTTGCCCAAGCTGCTGGCGTTTGCGCTGGAAAGAAAAGTCGAACTCACAGTTGTCGGGCCGGACAACCCGCTCGCGCTCGGCATTGTGGATCTGTTTCAGAAGAATGGCCTGCGCATCTGGGGACCGAATCAAAGGGCGGCGCAATTCGAATCTTCAAAAGTATTCTCCCAGAATTTCATGGAGAAATACGGCATCCCAACTGCGGCGGCGGGAACTTTTGATAATGCTGTTGCAGCGAAAAGATTTTGTGCATCGCTCGGTGGACGCTGTGTGGTGAAGGCAGACGGTCTTGCGCTCGGCAAAGGCGTTTTGATCTGCGCAAATCAAACCGAAGCCGACCGCGCCGTGGACGAAATCATGGTCAGCAAAGCGTTCGGAGCCGCCGGATCACGCGTGGTCATTCAGGAGCTTCTCGAAGGAACGGAGATTTCATTGCATGCGCTGTGCGACGGCACGACGGCAAAACTTTTCCCGACGTCGCAGGATCACAAGCGCGCATTGGATGGAGATCGAGGTCCGAACACGGGCGGCATGGGCACGTATTCGCCGGCCCCATTCCTCAGCGATGCGGAGTTGCAAAAAGTCGGCGGACAAATCCTCGGTCCCTGGCTGCAAGGTTGCGGGGAGGAGGGAATTGATTTCCGCGGCATCATTTATCCGGGCGTTATGCTTACCAAAAAGGGTCCAAAAGTACTGGAGTTCAACGCGCGCTTCGGTGACCCGGAGACGCAGGTCTATCTCACTCGGCTCGAAAACGACCTCGTCGAATTGCTCGAAGCGAGCGCGAGCGGCACGCTGGGCAGGATGGAGTTGAAGTGGAGTCCGATGACGAGCGTGTGCGTGGTGATGGCCAGCGGGGGTTATCCGGGCAGCTACGAGAAGGGCAAGGTCATCTCCGGTCTCGACGCGGCGAATGCGCTACCGCACACGAAAGTTTTTCATGGGGGAACGATGTTGAAGGATGGTCAGATCGTCACCAACGGCGGTCGCGTGCTGGGTGTGACGGCGCTGGGCAAGGACCTGAGAATCGCGCAAGCCGCCGCCTACGCCGCTGTTGAGAAAATCCATTTTGAAGGCGCGCATTTCCGCCGCGATATCGCGGCCAAGGCACTTGGTTAGCGTCACGGTGTCTGCAAATGCTTCTTACTGGGTTTGTTGTTGGCCATACTTGTTTATCAACCATCGGGCCGCGGCCTCTTCGCCGAATACCCTCCAACGATCCTTGTAGCTGATCCAATCCGGATCGGACATCATGGGCAACAGGGCTTCCGTTTGTTGGGCGAGTTGTCTGATCTCCGCGCTTTGTTGAGCCAAATAATCGAGTCGGTCCCCGGCCGTCTGTCCGTTGACACCGTACGGACTGTTTGGATCCATCGCGTCGAGAGCATTGCGTTCGACAGCCAATCCGACGAGGCGGCTGACCTCAGGTTCGCCAACAAGGGAATCACCGTAGCGCTGGCCCAGGTTCGCGGCCATCTGCAATGCAGTCTGCGCCGAATCCTTATCGCCGGCTTGCCGATAAGAACCGGCCAGATCAATCATTCGCTGGCTCAAGTCTTTGATTTGCTTGAGCTGCGGCAACAGCAACTGGGATGAGGGAATTGTTTTCGACTCGGCCATCGAGTAACCAGCGGTAAGATAAGCCTCTTCATCATCCTGCATGCGGTCCAGTGTGTAGTCCTGAAATTGTCGTTTGCCTGAAGCAGCGATGAGTTCCTGCACTGCCAGGTCCGTCTGGCCTGCCTTGAAGTAATCGAGAGCGGAAAGATAATTCGGCAGCGCGTTTTCGGAGGCCGACTTTTTGAAAGCCTCGATCCACTGACGCCGCTGTTCGGGAGACGCGTCCTTTTTGAACGCTGCCTCAAATGCCACTTGAGGATCGTCTGGGTATTTTTGCATCGCTTCTTCCAGTAGCTTCGGGTCACCCGTGGTGCGGTATGCTGCGAGGAGACTGGACGCACTGCGACGGTTTGCGTTGAGGTAGGACGCAATTTCTCCGGCCGTCAATTTGGCCGGATTCTCTTTGAGCCGGGCATACAGGTTTGTGGCGGTTAAATCTTCTGCCAGCGGTCCGGTTGGCGGAATGGTGGAGCGTACTGTCGGCGCGGGAAGCTTTGAAGCGAGCGAACGATCGGCGCGCGCAAGGCGACTGGATAGAGTAGCGTTGTCCGTCTGGAGTTGCGCAATTTGCTGCCGCAAAGACTGGTTCTGCTCCCGCAGCTCGACTTGAGATTGATGCTGAATCACCAGGGTCATCGCCACGCTGGCGACCACTGCGGCAGTGACGAGAGTTTTTTGAAGTGTGGTCATGGCGATCACTTCGGTAGCGGTTGCAGTTGCGGTGGTGGCGAGGGTTGTTCCGGCCAGTGCGGCGGCGGCGGAAATCGTGATGGCGAGTCCGGCGGGCGCGGCCTGGACAGCGTTGGCGGAGATGACGACGACGAGTCCGCCCGCGCCGACGGTGACGCCGCGTTTGGCGAAGAATTCGCGCAGTCGTTCGACAGCCCGGCTCACGCGCTTTTGCGCCGCGTCGTCGCTTACTCCAAGGGCAAGGCCGACGGCGCGGAAATCGTGGTTTTTGAAAAAACGGAGCAGCAATGCCTCACGGTCCTCGTCATTCAAATCCGCCATCGCTTCGTCCAGCACGGGACGGACGCGCTCCCAGTCCGGCGCGGTTTCGGAGTTGGTGATGAGCTGTTCCATGGCGAGTCTTTCGTGAGCGAGGCGGCGGCGGTTGTCGCGCAGTTGATTGAGCGCCGCGAAGCGCGTGCTGCGATAAAGCCACCCCACCAGCGAGTTGCTTTCCGCCAGTTTGTCCGCGAGCGGCCG
>DATNDF010000199.1 GCA_035607015.1 Candidatus Angelobacter sp.
ATCCGAAAGCGGAAGCGTGGATTTTCTACGGCGACGGCAAAGGGCATGTCCGCAAAACAGTTCTTGCCACCGGCCACGGTTTTCACGAAGGCAAGCTCGCCGACCTCGATGGCGATGGGGACCTCGACATTCTCAACAAGCCTTACAACTGGGAAGCGCCGCGCGTTGATGTGTGGCTAAACAATGGCACCGGCCCGCGCAAGCAGGCCGGCACCGGCGCAAGTTTCAAAGGACCACTGGGCCTTCAGCTTTACAGTCTGCGCCATCACTTCCAGAAGAACGTTCCGCTCGCGGTGGACCACGTGCAGAAGTTTGGTTTCACCGAGATTGAAGGCGGCGGCAACTATGGGTACGGCAACGAGCGTTTCAGCAAAATGCTCGAAGCGCACGGACTAAAAGTGATCAGCAGCTTCGTGGACTATAAAATACTGCGCGACGATCCCGACCGCGCGATTGCGAATGCAAAGGCGTTCGGCGCGCAGTACGTCGTCGTCGCCTGGATTCCCCACGACAAAGGGAAATTCAACGAGCAGAACTGTCGCGATGCGATCGCCATGTTCAACCAGGCCGGAGAAAAGTTGAAGAGCGCCGGGCTGCGCTTCGCGTATCATCTGCACGGCTTCGAGTTTCAACCTTACCAGGACGGCACGCTGTTCGATTTGATGGTTGCGGAAACGAAGCCAGAGCTCGTCACCTTCGAGATGGACGTGTTCTGGGTGGCGCATGGTGGCGCTGATCCGGTGAAGCTGATGCAGAAATACGGCAATCGGTTCGAGTTGATGCACGTGAAGGATTTGAAGAAGGGCGTCAAGGGCGACCTGACCGGCGGCTCGCCGGACGATTGGAGCGTGGCCATCGGTGACGGACAAGTGGACTGGCCGGCGCTTCTCCGCGAGTCCCAGCGCGCCGGGCTGAAGCACTATTTCATCGAAGATGAATCCGTCGAAGCCATCAACCAGATTCCGCGCAGCCTGCGTTATCTCGAAAGCGTGAAGTGGTAGAAACGAACACGAGAACGCTTCCCCTATAGGCCGTTTATGAGTGCCTTGCGGAAGCGAATTGGTCGCAACCGCTTTGCGGTTCGGGATGTTTGGCGGGATGATGACCAGAGGGATAACGGAACAACAGGCACAGTGTTTCGTTTCGCGAACGGCTCGTGCCTCACGGCCCTGGACTTCGGGACGGAATCTCGTTGAGATTCTCTTCGCCGCAGAGGCGACAAATGTTCGGAAGCGAGCAAAAGCTGTGACGTCTCGCTCTGAAACCTACATGGCTGCGAGTGCTGCTTGTAACCGGTCGAGAGATTCTTTGGCCAGCTTCTCGCCCACCTCTTCAGGATCAGGTGACTCCGAAGGTTCGTGATTCACGGGCTTGGGATAAAACCGTTTCCTGAAGTCGGCGACGGACCGAATTTCGCGTTTGTCGGCTTTCTCTTTGTTAGACCGTGTTTTCATAGCCTTTCTCTATAGCAAGAGTTTAGTCGTCTTGGAAGTAATTTGTCAAAAAGTGAGGGTTAAGTTCTGCCTTAAAGTAATGCTTACGCTTAATCCATACGAAACCATCCCCTTTGGACAGAACGGCGACATCTATTGGGCCACCAACGGTTTCAGCATCGAGAGAAAATTTACGTTTGAACGACGTGAGGCTGACAAGAGCTTCTGCCATCGCTGCCAACTCGTCTTTCGGAAGAACGCTGACAGTTGAAACAATCGGGTTAATCAGTGTCTCTTTTCGAAACTTTTCAAACGCTGCCCGAAACTTTTCTAAGATGTTTTTGCTAGCAGCCTCCGTTTTTTTCGCGGCTTTTGCCTTGGCTGACGTTGTCAGGTTCGGGATATGGTTTAACAAAATATTGGGATAATTGGCGAACACCTCATCAAGAAACTTGTCGAGTAATCCTTCCACCCCAGGATCCATCCCTTCCATAAAACTTCGAACCACTTCACTTTGAGCAAAGGGTATGATCGAAGCGGATGTCTTTGAACCAATTTGCACGTCGCGCTGCGACCGAAAGCGCAGCTTGTCTTCGATGACACCCTCCACGATGAACTCCTTCAGCCTGGGATAAATGTCCATTTCTCCGAAGCCGGCTATCACAACCCCTGAAGTTCCTCTTATTCGAAAACTGTCTCGGACAAAAAGCCAACCGGCCATCATATTGAGCTTTCTCTTATCTGGCGGACTCAAAGGCAATTTTTGGAAAACGCGGGCTTGGATTTCTCGCAGCGGCACTTTGAACTTTCGCAGCAATCGCGCCGCAAATTTTTCCGAGAATCCCTTCAGGATTTTCACCTCTTTCAGTTTGCCAAAGTGACTGTCAATTTCTGAGCGAACAATCTGACGAACTTGAGCAGTTGTGCACTTCCCAGATTTATCTAAAACATCTTTGACCTTAACTTTTATATCATCGTTGATACGACGGAATAACGCCGAAACAAGTCCCTGAAAATAGTCTCTTTGCTCCGATGCGGGAAAGAACGAACGATTTCCGTCGAGAAATCGTAGAAAGTCTCCGGCGTAACCTTCTAAGTGAGCAAAGCTTCGACAACCGAGCCGCTGCCGATAAACCTTGATGATTGTTTCCCACGGAACTTCCATGATTTGAGCGCTTCCATAAACCATGATTCCCACAGGGCGATGCTTGGAAAGCGTGAAGAGCTTATTGACTGTGTTGAAAATCTTCCGGCTGCGCTCACTACCTATCGTGACGGCACTGTCAGCTGCTAACGCAACCGCTGACTTGTTCAAGATAGCGATTTCGGCTGTCATCCTGTCAGTTCTTGTAACTGGTTTGAATCGTCTTTCGCAAGTGCGATAATATCGCCGTTCATCACTGCTGGCGCGATGTCAGGTCGTTCGCATCAGTTTTCCCGCCTTCGCCTTCACTGCGTCATCCATCTCGATGAGTGGCGGCGGAAGTTGGCTGAGTGTGGATGGTTGAGGGTTGAGCCACAGGAGTTTCTCCGTCGCGTCAATACCGGGTTTGCTGCCGGTGGTGATTTCACTCGTTGCGTGGTTGAGGTTCATGGTTTGATTCGCAAGGCGCGAAAGCGGTTTAACATTCCTCGCATCAGCGGCGCGAACACCCACGGGCATATCCGAGACATCCACCACGCCGCGCGGGAGGAGAACGGAAACACGATCAGTTCCTGATTGCGCGCGACTCCGCGCAGGATGCCTTTCGCCGCCTGGCCCGGCTCGATCGCCCAGCGCAAGGGAAGCTGGGCCAAATGGTCCTCCTTCCGCACGTTCCAATACACATTGTGTTCGCCCATGTTCGTTCGCACCAGGCCCGGACAGGCCACGCTCACCTTCACTCCCAACCCGGCCGCTTCCACGCGCAGTGACGTCGAGAAACCGATGATGGCCCATTTCGTGGTGCTGTACGCCGTGATAATCGGCGTCGGCATCAAACCGGTCATGGACGACATATTCACGATGTGCCCAAAGCCCTGGCGCAGCATCACGGCATACGCCGCCATCGTGCCATGCACCACGCCCAACAGGTTCACGTCCACCACGCGCCGGAAATCCGCAACGTTGCCATCACGAAGTTCGCCCACGATGGCGACCGCGGCGTTGTTGAACATGTAATCCAGTCGCCCGTGAGCAGCCACGATTTTACTCACCAGATGCTGGACTTCCGCCTCACGCGACACGTCCAACTGCGCCGCCTCGGCGCGCCCCCCGTGCTCTCGAATGGCTGCCGCGACTTCCTCCGCTTTACCAATATTGATGTCGGCGACAACGGCGAACGCGCCGTCAGAAGCAAGTTGTTCGCACAGGGCGCGGCCAATGCCGGACGCTCCGCCGGTCACGATCGCAACGCAATTGGCCAGTTCGTGCATTGGTGCAGTTAATCGTCAGTCCCCGAAAAGCGCAGTGATTTTCTTTCGTACGTTTCATTCAGCCCACGGATGTCACCAACGCGCGGCGGCTGGTGGGATCGGAACAGTTCCAATTCCACTTCCGGCGCCCTTAATTCATTGGCGGTTGCGGCCCATCCCTCCTGACGCACGCCGCGCGACAAATCGACGCCGGGTTTGTTCAAACTTACAGAAGTTTTTCCTCAAACTCTCGCGAGCGCTGCCGCCAACAACAGTGTATTTTTCGGAGGTTGCACGCCCGAGCAGGCGTGCAGGTAGCGACGGGAGAAAGGAATATCATGAAAACGAAACAGATTGTGGTTTGCATGGTAATGGCGGGTGGTTTCAGCGTCGGTGTTTTCAACGCTCTTGCGCTGCACGAAATCTCAGCTTCCGTGGAAATACGGGCGGAAGCTGACTTTTACGCGCCGCTGGAGGCGCAGGGCGTCTGGGTTGAAGTGGGCTCCTACGGTCGTTGCTGGCATCCCGCGCGTGTCGAAGCGGGCTGGCGGCCGTATGCCGTCGGCCACTGGGTGTGGACCGACGATTGCGGCTGGTACTGGGTCAGCGACGAACCCTGGGCGTGGGCCTGCTATCATTACGGGCGCTGGGTGTATGATCCGCGCGCCGGGTGGGTCTGGGTGCCGGGCGTCGAATGGGGGCCGGCATGGGTCGCGTGGCGCGTCGGCGGAGGCTATGTGGGCTGGGCGCCATTGCCGCCGCACGTTGAGTTCGGTCGCGGTGAAGTGATACTCGCCTCACGCGTGACGGTGGCGCCGGAACATTTCGTCTTTGTCGAGGCGAACCACTTCCATGATCGGATCACGCCCGCGTCCGTGATCGTAAACAACAAGACGGTCATCAGCAAAACGACGCTCCTCACCAACATCAAGCGGGCGGACCGGACTTTCTCCGGCACCGCACCTCAGCGGGTCGTGGTGAATGAAGGGCCCGGTTTGAGCGCCATGCAAAAGGCGACGGATCAAAAAATTCGCAAGGCGGAAATCCGCGAAATGGTCCGGCAGACGCCCGCCCCGGAGGCGGTGACCCGCCGGGGCCAGCCGGGACGCGGTCCGGAAGCGGCGCAGACTGCCGCAAGGCCGGAGAAGGAGCGAAATCAGGGTGGCAGGGACATCGCGCCTCCGCAGGGAAAATCTGCCAACGACGATGACTCCTCTGATCGCGAGAAAGGACACGGTGGAGACGGAGAAAAAGGAAAAGGGCGCGGGTCAAAGAAACGTTGACCCGAACCGCCAGTGAACGACGCGCGGAGCAACGCCAGCTCCGCGCGTTTTTTTTGCGATCGCGGCCCTGGATATCACAGTCCATCCTTGACCACGTCCGAAGCTGCCCCACTATCCCGGCGAACTTTCCCGCCTGAATTCGCAAACAGGAAGTGAAGTCCATTATGCGTATGAGAAACCTCTTTTGTGTTGTGGCGGCGATTTTGTCGGCAGTCGAACTCGCCGCGCAGCCGGCTCGTGTCGAACCGGTCCGCGGTCCCTTTTGGTCCGGCACCGTTCGCGGCAAAGGCCGGAATGAAATCCTTGCGGACAAAGGCATCGTGATCACGGTTGGCGCGGACAAACGCGCGTATGTTTGCTACGACACGGACCTGATGCGGCTGTCCCTGGTATGGACGGGAGACTTTCTCGAGTTCGGAAACACGCTTTCACGCATTGAATGGCCGCCCCCGCCCCAGGTGAAAGGCGATCCGCTCTTCGGCACGCGCCCGGGTCCGGGCTGGGCAAAGGACGGAGACTTCACCGACCCCCGTCGAGATCATCAGGGACCGTTGCCGAAAGACCGGGCGCATTATCGAGGACTCCATGTGCATGGCGACAACGTGATTTTGTCATACACGGTCGGCGACTGCGAGGTGCTCGAAATGCCGGGTGTCGAGAATACTGAAACGGGCGTCGTTTTCACGCGGACGTTCCAAGTCGGCAGATCGTCTGCTCCCCTGACGCTGCTGGTGGCGGAAGCCGGCCAGGCGGCGAAGAGCGACGGGAAATCCGGACCCGCAGCCGGGAACGTGGCTGTCCTGATGGATGCCGCGGGCGCGGGCGGCGGCGTGATCGCGGCAGGTCTGCGAGGGACGTTGGAAGGCGCGGCCTGGGAAAACGTGAACGGCCGGATTCATCTAAAACTTCCGCCGCTCAAAGATCCCGCCCGGTTTCAACTCGCCATCTGGCGCGGTCCGCAGAAAGACCTCACCCGGACGGCTACCGGTCTGATCACCCGAGGCCCCGCGGTGGACCTTGCGGGTTTCTGCAACGGCGGCCCGGCGCATTTTCCAGAACCGGCCGTGACGCGGGGTGTCCGCGGGACCGGTGACGGCCCTTATATCGCGGATACTCTGACCGAGCCGTATCCAAACCCGTGGAACGTCCATACGTTTTTCGGCGGTTTCGATTTTTTCGCCGACGGACGGGCGGCGACCTGCACATTTCACGGCGATGTTTTCATCGTGTCCGGGATTGACGATTCGCTGGAGAAGCTGACCTGGCGGCGCTTCGCCACCGGGATGTTTCAACCCCTTGGCTTGAAGATCGTCGATGACACCGTTTATGTGCTGGGCCGCGACCAGATCACGCGCCTGCACGATTTGAACCACGACGGCGAGGCCGATTTCTACGAGAACTTCAACAACGACGTCATTGTCACGCCGAATTATCACGAATTTGCGCTCGACCTGCACACCGACTCGAAAGGCAACTTTTATTTCGCCAAAGGCGCGCCCTGGGAGCCGGAGGTGACTTCGCCGCACCAGGGCTGCCTGTTCAAAGTCTCGAGGGACGGCGCAAAGTTCGAAGTGATTGCCACGGGATTCCGCGCGCCAAACGGAATGACCGTCGGTCCTCATGACGAGATCACCGTCAGCGACAACCAGGGCCATTGGATGCCCTCGAGCAAGTTGAATTGGATCCGGGAAGGCGGCTTTTATGGAATGACCCCCTCCGCGCATCGCGACCTCGAGCTGCGCCGCAACGGCACCAACTTCACCGCCAACCCGAGCGATCCGCGGGTTCGCGCGAAATATGGTTTCCGCGGCTGGGACGCCGATTCCCCCATTCCCGATCATTACGATCTGCCGTTCTGCTGGCTGCCCATGAGCATGGACAACTCCAGCGGCGGGCAGGTCTGGGTGACCGGCGACAAATGGGGACCGTTGAAGGACCATTTGCTCTTTATGTCCTACGGCAAATGCACGCTGTTCGAAGTCATGAAGGAGGACGTTGACGGCGTGACGCAAGGCGGCATGGTGCAACTGCCGTTGAAGTTTAATTCGGGTCTGATGCGCGGCCGGGTGAATCCGCGCGACGGCCAGGTCTATCTTTGCGGGTTGAAGGGCTGGCAGACGAGCGCGACACGGGACGGCGGATTTTACCGGGTCCGCTTCACCGGGAAACCCGTCCACCTGCCGTCAGCGCTTCACGCCATGAAAAACGGAATGGAAATCGCATTCGCCTCGCCGCTGGATGACAAGTCCGCGACGGATGCCCAGAACTACAGTGTCGAACAATGGAACTACCTGTGGACTGGCAACTATGGTTCTCCCGACTTTTCGGTAAGAAACCCGGCGGAGAAGAAGCACGACCGGCCCGAAGTCAAATCGGCACGGCTCTCCGCCGACAAGAAAACGGTGTTTCTGGAGATTCCGGATATCCGGCCGTGCGATCAGATGAAGATCCGGTTCAACATTGACGCCGCCGACGGCACGCCGGTTTCTCAGGAGATCTACAACACCATTTACAAGCTCGGACGGGAAAGGAAACTCGGCACAAACTGAAGTGCGGGCCGTGATGGATGTTCCGGGACGGAAAGGAATTCAATTCGTTGACCTCGCGAGCGGCAGAGAAGCCCCGCCGTTACTTTCCATCAAGCGCGCGCCAGAGATACCAGGCGGCGACGGAACGGAACGGACGCCAGCGCTCGCCGTGCTCAAGCAGCTCCGCCGGCTCCGGCAACCCTTTGCGTTTGTAAGTAACGGCAAAACCCTTGCGCACGCCAAAATCGGTCGCCGGAAGGACGTCCAGCCGCCCGAGCGTGAAAATCAGTAGCATCTCCACCGTCCACGGCCCGACGCCGCGAATGACCGTGAGCCGTTCGACGATCTCCTCGTTGCTCAGCCGGGCGATCACACGCGAGGAGGGAACAACCCCTTCGATTGTTTTTGCGGCGATGTCCTTCACGGCGGCGGTTTTTGCGCGCGACAGACCCGCGCCGCGCAGCCGCCGGTCCGGCGTCGCAAGCAAATCTTCCGGCGTGGGAAATGTCCGGTCAGGGTAAAGCGCGATGACACGATTCAGGATGGCGGTTGCGGCGGTCCCGTTGAGCTGTTGATGGGCGACCGCACGGACAAGCGAGCGAAAGGGCGTGTGGCGCCTGCGCGACTTCAACTCGCACGGGCCGACCTTGCGGATGAGGCGGGCCAGGACCTTGTCCGAGTTGACCAGATGTTCGATGGCTGTTTCGTGCATGGGATCCGCGTTAATCATCTGGCCAAAATCAGAATCTGAAGGTAACAACATTCGCCATGAAAAAATCACCCCTGGCGACACTTTTGTTTCTCGGAGCTTTGGCCGGCTGCTCGACAACCGGCGGCGGACAGTTGAAATCGCTTTTTAACGGACGCGATCTCACGGGTTGGGTGGCGATGTATGGCGGTGAATGGGCGGTTGAAGACGGCCTCCTCGTTGGTCGCAATGGCAGGGACTGGAGCACGAACCCGGAGAAAAGCGGCTCCTGGCTCCGCACAACCAAACAATACGGCGATTTCGTCCTCGAACTGGACTACGCCATCAACGACGGCGGCAACAGCGGCATCTTCATCCGTTCCGCCCTCGAAAAGAACCCCGCGTTTACCGGACACGAAATGCAAATCCTCGCCGACCACGGCCGCCAGCCGACCAAGGGCTCGGCGGGTTCGCTCTACGACGTCGTCCCCGCCAGGAAAAACATGTCGAAACCC
Source organism: Candidatus Angelobacter sp. (assembly GCA_035607015.1). Taxonomy (NCBI): domain Bacteria; kingdom Pseudomonadati; phylum Acidobacteriota; class Terriglobia; genus Candidatus Angelobacter; species Candidatus Angelobacter sp. The sequence goes on from DATNDF010000199.1 coordinate 8,842, forward strand.
GCCGGCGAATGGAACCATGTGCGCATTGAAACCCATGGACGACGAATTCAGATCAGTTGGAATGGCGAGCAGACCATCGATTACGAAACCGACCGCCTGACCCGGGGTTATATCGGTCTGCAAAACCACGATACAACATCGGTGGTCAAATTTCGGAATATCCGGATCCAGGAGCTGTGACGTTTTCGGCTTTCTACGGACGAGGAAGCCGCTCCCACCGCGATCGGTCTCAGGTGTCGGGCAGGCCGGACAACAAACCCATCAGTTGTTTCGCGAATTCAGCTCCGACACCTTTCTCCTCGTGTTTGAAGTAAACAAAGACATCGCGCAAACCTTTCCGGTTTTGCGCGATCTTTTCCGCCCAGCACGCAATGTCGGCGTCGCGATACCCCTCATCGCGCAGTCGGAAGTAACCAAAATCCGCGGTGAGCACGATGGGAGTGGCCATTCGCTCGCTGTCCGCGATGCACAGCGCCGCGTTCTTCGACTTGAACAGCGCGAACACTTCATCGTCGTGCCACGAACTGTGGCGAAACTCGAAGGCGACTCGAACGCCATGGGGCAGCGCTTCCATGAAATCGGCCAGAACCGGGATGTCCCTGGCGAAACCGGGCGGCAGTTGAAACAGCACAACACCGAGTTTGGAATTCAGGGCCGGCAACGTGTTGCAAAATGCGCCCAGCACTTTCTCACAGTCGCGCAACCGGCGGAAGTGAGTGATCTCCTGCGGCGCCTTCAGGGTGAACTTGAATTCCAGCGGCGTCGCGATGACCCAGCGCTCGAGAATTTCAACAGTGGGCATGCGGCGAAACGTGTAATTGATTTCCGTGGTTGGAAAGTGCTCCGCGTAATACGGCAGCATTTTGGAAATCGGAAGTTTGTCGGGATAGAAACTTCCCCGCCATTCCGGATATTGAAAACCCGAAGTGCCAACCCAAAGCATGGCGCGGACTGTAGCAGCGGCGTTCAAGTTTACCAGTGCGGGTTTGCATCTTCCGCCTTTTCTGCGCCCGGCCGATGCTCCAATCTCGCCGCATGAGTTGTCGTTCCTCGGTCCTGCGCCCGGTCGGGGCGCTGTGCCTGCTCGTCTGTTTTCCGGGCGCGCGACCGGCCGCGCACGCCGGATCAACGGTTGCAGACGCCCCGCAACGCCTGCCTCGGACGAACCTGATGGTTTTTCGAGGCACCAAAGGCGCCGTCCTGCCGGTCAAATCCGTTCGCGACTGGCAGAAACGACGGGCCGAAATCCTTCGCGCCATGCAAGAAATCATGGGACCGCTGCCGGAAAAACGGAAGCGCTGTCCTCTTGATGTGAAGATCGAAGAGGAGGTGGACTGCGGCGAATATGTGAGGCGCTTCCTTACTTATGTGTCCGAACCCGGCTCGCGCGTCCCGGCATATCTGCTGGTCCCAAAATCGGTGCTGGCCGGTAAAATCAAGGCACGAGGTGTTCTTTGCCTGCACCAGACCCATCGGCTCGGACAGAAGGTCGTCGTCGGTCTCGGCAACAGTCCGAACGACGAGTACGGCGTCGAGCTTGTGAAACGCGGTTACGTCTGCCTGGCTCCGCCGTACCCGCTACTGGCTGACTACAATCCCGATCTCAAAGCGCTCGGCTACCCGAGCGGCACGATGAAGGCGATCTGGGACAACATTCGCGGTCTGGACTTGCTGGAGTCACTGCCGTTCGTGAAGCGCGGCGCATTCGGCGTCATCGGACATTCGCTCGGCGGTCACAACGCCATCTTCACGGCGGTGTTCGACGAACGCATCAAGGTGATCGTCTCCAGTTGCGGCTTCGATTCCTTCGTTGACTATTACGGGGGCGATCCAGAGGTTTGGAAACCCGAACATGGCTGGTGCCAGACACGGTACATGCCCAGGCTCGCGAAATACGCGGGACGATTGGACGACCTTCCGTTCGATTTTACTGAACTCATCGGTGCGCTCGCGCCGCGAAACGTCTTCATCAACGCGCCGCTGGGCGATACAAATTTCAAATCGCGCAGCGTGGATGCCATTGCGAACGCCGCCCTGCCGGTTTTTGAGCTGTACCGTGCGCCGAAGAACCTCCGCGTTGAACATCCTGATTGCGGGCATTTATTTCCACGCGAGGTGCGGGCGATGGCTTACAAACTTTTCGACAACCATCTAAAATGAACGCGCCAATTCCCTCTGTGATGAACCGAATTGCTTCGACACCCGAACCGCCGTACTACGCGGTAGTTTTCACCTCGCAGCGCACTGAATCCGACGACGCGGGCTACGGCGAGATGGCCGCGCGCATGGTCGAACTGGCCGGCCAACAGCCCGGCTTCCTGGGCGTTGAATCCGTGCGTGACGCCGACGGCCTCGGCATCACCGTTTCGTATTGGAAAAGTCTCGACGCAATCAGGAACTGGAAACGGAACGAAGAACACCTCGTCGCACAGGCGAAGGGAAAGTCGGATTGGTATCAGCATTACCGGCTGCGGATTTGCAAAACGGAGCGGGAGTATGGACTCGAGCAACCGGTCGGAACCGCATCTTGACACGAATTGCGTAAATCAACGCAGGTTCGCATTTCTGGTTTAACTCGATTCATGCCGCTATAATTTGAGCAGCCTCTTCGTGTTCTCAAAGAGAATTTTTCTTTCGATGGCCTTGCTCGGCGCGAAGCGGCGAATCGCTGCGATGATCTGTGCGCCCTGACATTTCTCTCCTGAGCCGACCGTGTCTTCGCAATCGCTGCCAAAGACGAGTTTGTTCTGGTGTCGTTCCAGAAACCCGGGCGTGAACTCCGGGTCGCGCGTCAGCCCGTTCAACCCCGAGCCGGCCGAGCAATCGCCGAACATGTTCGGATAATCCGACAGGAGACGGTCGGTGATGCCCCCCGGCGTCACCCCGCCTTTCGGGTAAAGCACGGCCTGGTCTGCATGGTTCTTGTCGATGTTGGCCCACCAGGTCTGGGCGTGGCCGATGAAGTTCACCTTCGGATACTTCTCCAGAACCTTGTGAAACCGTTCGATGTGGAGGTTATACGTCTCGTGTTGGAAATGCAGCAGCACCGGCACGCCATGGGCCTGCGCGAGTTCAGCCACGCGCCCGATGTAAACCGAATCGCAGTCCACGCTGAACTTCTGCTCGCCAATACCGCGCGCGCCGAGCTTCAAATACTTCTCCATCTCCGCCTTTGCTTCGGGCAGGTCAGGCACTTCATTGGTGAAAAACAGAAACTCTTTTGGATGCCCCCGGGCCAGATTTACGACCGACTCGTTGCCGTAGCACTCGGCCTGGAGGCCGTTGGCCTTGCCCTCGAGCGTCGAGGAGCGAATCACGGTCGAGCCCGCCGGCAGCAACACCGTGAGCGACACGCCCATCGTCTTCTGGTGTCGGATCAAATCCTCATCCGAACGACCGTGGTAGTGCGTGTGTTGATGGATGTCGATGATCGGGTCAGCCTTCGCATCCCCCTCGGCCCCGACCAGACTCATTCGCGGGGCCAGCGTCAGTGTCGCGGACACGCCGATGAACCGGCGGCGGGACAGTTTCACTGGACAGGGCGCGGCCATCGCATGTGGTTTGGCGGGGAAAGGTTTGCCGGTTTTCTCCCGCAGTTCAAACTCGAATTGAGGTTCCCGGGATTTTATTGCTTCCGTGAAGCGCGTTTGTTGTCCCATCATCCGGTTGATGAAGCCTTGCAGCAAGTGGAGAGTCGCACTGGCATTGTTCCTGGTGTTCTCGCTCCGCGCTTTCGCCGCCGAACCGGAAGTGTCCGATCAGGATCTTCCCCGCGTCCCTCCGACCGAGCCGGACAACGCGTTGTCCACGTTCCAGGTCAAAAAGGGTTTCCGCCTCGAACTGGTCGCCGCCGAGCCGCTGGTCGTTGACCCGATTGCGATGTCGTTCGACGAAGATGGGAGGCTGTTCGTCGTCGAGATGCGCGATTATTCCGAGCGCCGAAACGAAACGCCGCACCTTGGCCGGATCCGCATGCTCGAAGACACGGACGGCGACGGCCGCTTCGACAAAAGCACGGTTTACGTGGACAAACTGCCGTGGCCGACTGCGGTGTTTTGCTACAACGGCGGCGTGTTCGTGGGCGCAACACCGGACATTCTTTATTGCAAGGACATGAACGGCGATGGCGTGGCGGACACGCGCGAGGTGGTTTTCACGGGCTTCGCCAGCGATTACGCGCCTTTCGAGACGAACCGCCTGAATGTCCAGGCCCTGATGAACTCGTTCAACTGGGGACTCGATAACCGCATCCACGGTTCCGCCAGCATGAGCGGCGGCAAGGTGGTTTGCGCCAGGCAACCCGGAAACGCACCGGTTGATTTGCGCGGCAAGGATTTCTCGTTTGATCCGCGTACGCTGGACTTCCGCGCTGAAAGCGGCGGCGGGCAGCACGGGATGAGCTTCGACAATCGCGGAAGAAAATTTGTCTGCAGCAACAGCGACCACATCCAGCTCGTGATGTATGAAGACCGCTACCTGGCGCGAAACCCTTATTTCACCATGCCCCCACCGCGCATGAGCATTGCGGCGGACGGGCCGGCAGCTGAAGTTTTCCGTATCAGCCCGGACGAACCGTGGCGCGTCATCCGTACACGCTGGCGCGTCACCGGTCTCGCGACCGGGCCGGTTGAAGGCGGCGGACGACCTTCGGGTTATTTCACCGGCGCAACGGGAGCGACGATCTATCGCGGCGATGCGTTCCCTGAAGATTACCGGGAGAACGCGTTTATCGCGGACTGCGGCAGCAATCTGGTTCATCGGAAAAAACTTTATCCGGACGGAGTCGGCCTCGTTGCGCGGCGGGCGGAGGACGAACAGAAAACCGAATTCCTCGCCAGCCGCGACAACTGGTTTCGCCCGGTGCAGTTCGCCAACGCGCCCGATGGGACGCTCTACATCGCGGACATGTACCGCGAAGTCATCGAGCATCCGTGGTCGCTGCCGGAGTCAATCAAGAAGCACCTTGATTTGAACAGCGGCAACGACCGTGGCCGCATTTACCGCGTTGTGCCCGAAGGTTTCAAACAGCCGAAGCTGCCGCATCTGAGCGACGCGACAACGCAGGAACTCGTCGCACTGTTGGAAAGTCCAAACGGCTGGCACCGCGACACCGCCGCACGCCTGCTTTGCGAACGACAGGACAAATCAGCTGTGTCGTCGCTGGAAAAACTGTTCAAAACATCCAAATCACCGCTGGCACGGATGCACGCGTTGTATGGGCTGGACGGGTTGGGAGCATTGTCGCAAACGCATCTTTTGAAAGCACTGAACGACCACGATGCTTTGGTGCGAGAGCACGCGGTGCGATTGACTGAGCAGTTTGCTCCGCGCACCGACGCCATTACGCGACCGCTTTGGAAAAAAGCCGCCTCGTTGTCCCGCGATCCCGATATTCGGGTGCGCTATCAACTTGCCTTCGCACTCGGTCAATCCAAGAACCCTGCAAGGATCAAGGCCCTCGCCGAAATCGCGCGTCACGACGCTGATGATCGTTGGATGCGGGCCGCCGTCCTGAATTCGTTGAAGTACGGCGCCGGCGAAATGTTCAGGGAGTTGATCGGCGACGCACGGTTTCGAGGCTCACACGGGGCGCCGGAATTCCTCCGGCAACTAGCCGGTGTCATCGGAACGAAGAATGACCCCGTGGACGTCGGAGCCGTGTTGAACGTTCTGGCGAACAACGCCGATTCCGACGTCGAGTTTCTCTCCGCCCGCGGGTTGGGCGACGGCCTGCGCAACGCCGGCAGTTCGCTGGGGGGCGTTGACGCAGCCGGAAAACTGAAGTCAATGTTCGCGCGCGCGGCAACGATGGCGGGGGATGCGAGAACCCCCGGGCGAACGCGAATTCAAGCAATCCAGTTGCTCGCTTTGACCAGCTTTGACCGGGCGGGAGGGACTCTGTCGTCATTGCTCGGCTCGGCTCAATCGGAGCCGGTCCAGGAGGCCGCGCTCGAAGCGCTGGGCAAGTTTGCCGATTCACGAGTCAGCGAAGCGGTGTTGACGAACTGGCACCGGCTCACCGCGCGCGTTCGCGGTGAGGGAGTGGCGGTGATGCTGACGCGACCGGAGAGAACACTGGCTTTATTCAAAGCCATTGAGCAACGAACCGTCTCACCATCGGAGGTTACCGCGCAACAGTTGCAGATGCTGCGAGGACACCGGGACCCGAGAATCCGCGAGCAAGCGATTCGATTGTTCGGCGCGAAGCCAACGGCCGGGCGTGATGAAGTCGTTAAGACGTTTCTACCCGCGTTGCAACTGCGCGGCGATCCAGTGAACGGCAAAAGGATTTATCTGGAACGTTGCGCAACCTGCCATCGCATTGGCAGTCAGGGCAACGCCGTCGGCCCTGACCTGATGACGGTCAAGACCGCGGGCAAGGCGACATTGCTGGTCAACATCCTCGATCCCAACCGCGAGGTGGCGCCGGGTTATTTGAACTACACGGTAGATACGAAGTCGGGCGAAAGTTTGTCCGGTCTGATCGCCAGCGAGTCGGCGACAAGCGTCACTTTGCGTGGCCCGAACGGAACGGGAACAGTCGTGCTACGTTCACAAATTGCGCGGCTGCAACCTTCCGGCCAGTCGCTGATGCCCGAAGGTCTCGAGGCCGGCCTCACCCCTCAGGACATGTCGGACCTGCTCGAATTCCTCGTTGTCGCGGACTACAGCGCCAGATAACTCAGCGCTCGCACCTCGCCGGCATATTGCAACAACAGCCGGTTTTTCTGCACAGAGATGCGCTGCGGAGCCTTGGGTTGGTAATATTGCCAGAGATACTTTCCGTCACCGGGATCGATCCGGTAAATCCGATGATGCACCGGCACATCGCTGTCGTCGCCGCCGGCGCGAATGACGTCCAGCCCGGAGATTCGCGCCTCCGTTACGTAAACGTACTTCCCGGAGATATAACAGTGATCGCCCAGATGGTCCGCCTTCCAAATCACCCTGCCCGACGCGGCGTCCACTTTCATGATCACCGGATAGGGTTTGTCCGCGATGCTGACCTCTTGCGAATACTGGATTGACTCGGGACTGGCTGAAGTTGTCGCCACGTAAAGATTTCCGTGGCTGTCGCGAACCACCTGGGAAATGCCCACGCTCGAGATGCGCCAGCGGACGTTTCCGGTGCGAACGTCAAACGCGGTCAACACACCCTTGTCAAACACGTACAAACTGCCGGCTTCCTCGACGCAGGGCGCGTTGCCACCGGAACCCGCCGAGTCCGCGACCGGAAAGCTCAACTTGCCCTCCCAAAGCTTTTGATTCTTTTTGTTGAAGACATGGATCGTCTTGCCTGCGGTCAGCGCGTCCACGGTCCTCTGCGGAAAAAGCAGGGGCGGGCCGGTCACGTTGCCGGTCCAATCGGGGGCGTCCGCCGGGGCCAGCCGGCGCAGCGTCACCTGATACAGGCTTTCGTTCTCGTAGCTGACGCCGCCGGTCCGTTCCCGCTGCATTTCGTTCAACATCTCGCCCGCCGCTTTCATGCTGTCGCGGGCCGAGAGAGTGCCGCTGTCGAGCGTGGATTTCGCGGGCGCAGCCTTCATCGCCTGGACTGCCACGAGGCGCTTCTCCAGAAGTGTGCTCTGTACCTGGACGACGTTGGCTCCCGCGGGCAGAAACTCCTTCGAGTCCGGCGCCAGGTCCGCCAGGTCCCCGTCGGCGGCGCCTGAAATGCGCATCTGGGCGGGGCGCGGGGTCCGAAGGCGGGGCGGGCCGGTCACGACGTCCGTTTTCACGGTACCAGACGGGAGCATGACGTGAGTGATGGATTTTTGTTTTGCCGAATCCTCGGTAATCACCATGATCGACGCGTCGGTGAAATCGACATCGCGGATGCGGTCCTTGATCGGCACTTCCGATTTCCTTTTTCCAGTCTGGTTTTCGAATCGCAGGATGCGGTCACCCGTTGAAACCCATACATCGTCGCCCACGATTTGGAATCGGGGCGGCGGCGCTTCAAAATCATCGTCACGAAACAATGCGGGCTGGCCTTTCAGTTGGGCTGGAGGCGGCGGGTTCTCCGCCGGCAAAGTCGTGGACCAGATTTCCTTTCCGTTGGCAACGTTCATCAACGCCAGTCTGTTCGCCCGCAACAGGAGCATTTCCCTGGTCGAGATCAGTTCCGCCTGGACCGGCCGGTCCGCTTTCGAGATTTTCAGTGAATAGAACGTGCGCGGCTTGCTCCCGACAAATACGTACCACCCGTAGGCGGCGAAGAGCAGCACCACCGCCGCGCCGATTCCCGCCAGCACGAGTTTAGTCTTCCGCCATTCCTGGGCACGGACGACAGATTTCTGCCCCGCATAAACCGGAATACGGATGCCACGCTGGTCGGCCTGACTCTGGCAATAGACCGAGCACACGTAACCAAATTGTTCCATGCATTTCGGACAGGTGGGCTTGCCGCAGACGTGGCAGGTACCCGTCGCCGGCTCCTGCGCGTGTTTGGGACAGAACAGGGCGCGGGCCGCTCCAGCCTCGGCGGCGGGGGCTGGCACGGATGGTGAAGGTGCGGCCGTGGGCGCGGAAGCAGCACCGGCGATGCGGATCGGCTGACGGACGGCCGTTGAAGCCGGTGCCGCTGGGACGAGCTGCTGTTGGATGGTCGCATTGGCGGCGTCTGTTTGGTCGGCGCCGCATGCCGGACAGTTGACGCGCACCGGCATCGCGCCGTTCACCGGTTCAACATCGAACGCGAAGCGGGTTTCGCACGGGCACTGGATTTTGATCCGCATGATTACGGTTTGGGATTCAACAGCGTCGCGCTCGCGGGTACGGCGATGGGCGCTGAAGCCCGGGACGGGCTGGATTGTATCTGGCCGTCGCAAAACATGAGGTTGCCGCCAAACCGATGATGGTTGTTGCCCGGTTTCTTTCCGTCAGCCGAGAATATCAACTGGCCGCTTTGCTTCGGGCGCGCGTCCACCAGTGCGTCCGACATCAGCAACTGATCAGCGCCGTCATTGATCGTCCGGCCCATGCAGTAGGCGTAGCTGATTTTTCGACGGGCGAACGGTTGAGCCTCCGGCAATTGCCTGTCCTTGCTGCCGGGGCAGATGAAAATCCCCGTGACGGATGTGTAGCGCGGAACCAGGAGACTGAGCGGCGCTTCCGAAGTGGCGGCGTTGGTTGCAATGGGAAACGAGCCGTTGTTGTCCGCCGCAAACATTTTCAAGGCGACGTAGATATGCTCCAGGTTCTGCCGGCAAAGGGCTTTCTGTCTCGCCTGATAGTGGCCCGATCCGGAAGTGAAATAGAGGCTGTAAAGGATCACGATGATGGCGACCGTGCAGAGCAGTTCGATCAGGCTGAATCCGTGGACCCCGGGGACGCAAACAGAGTTCGGCGCGGCAAGCTGAACCACAAACCTGGAACCGGGAATTCTCACCGGTAACGATGTCTATCATCGATGAGCGCAAAAGGCAATCCGAAGTGTGCGGAGGGCGAGCCAGCGTTTTCACAACGGGTCGCGGCGCAGTCTGAGCGTTTACAAAGTACTTCTGAGCGTGGTATGGATGGGACCCATGAACCGCTCCTCTGAACTCCCGCTTGTCCGTTTGTTGTCCGCGCTGGTCCTGGCGCTCCCCGGTCTGACCTCCGCCGGTCCCTACAAACCGCTGGCGTTGCACCCGGCGAACCCGCATTACTTCCTGTTTCGCGGCAAACCTGCGGTCCTGATTACCTCGGGGGAACATTACGGCGCGGTGTTAAACCTCGATTTCGATTACACAAGGTATCTTGATGCGCTGGCCAAAGACGGTTTGAACCTCACACGGACGTTTTCCGGCGCTTATGTCGAGCCCTTGGGCGCGTTCAACATCGCAAGCAACACGCTGGCGCCGTCGGCGGGCCGGTTCATCTGCCCGTGGGCACGGAGCGAGACGCCGGGTTATCCGAACGGCGGGAACAAGTTCGATCTCTCGAAATGGGACGAGACGTATTTCCGGCGGTTGAAGGACTTCGTCGCCCAGGCAAACCGGCGCGGCATCGTGGTCGAGATGAATTTGTTCTGCCCCATGTATGACGAGGCCCAATGGCGGCTCAGTCCGCAAAACGCCGCCAACAACGTCAATGGAATCGGCGGGGTCACCCGCACGAATGTCTATACGCTCGATGGGAACGGCGGCCTGCTCGCCGTGCAGGAGGCGGTGACCCGGAAAATTGTCGCGGAGCTGAACGGATTCGACAACGTTTATTACGAGATTTGCAACGAGCCTTACTTCGGCGGCGTGACCTTCGAATGGCAACATCACATCGCGGATGTCATTGAGGAAACCGAAAAGGGCCTGCCGAACCGGCATCTGATTTCGCAGAACATCGCGAACAACAAAGCGAAGGTCGTCAACCCGCATCCGGCGGTCTCGATTTTCAATTTCCATTACGCGTCACCTCCGGACACGGTCGCGATGAACTATCGCTTGAACAAAGTCATTGGCGACAACGAAACCGGTTTTCGCGGCACGAATGATCTGCCGTATCGGGTCGAAGCCTGGGAATTCATTCTCGCGGGCGGCGGATTGTTCAACAACCTCGACTACTCGTTCGTTGCCGGGCATGAAGACGGAACGTTTGTTTATCCGGCAAAACAGCCGGGAGGAGGCAATCCCGCTTTTCGCAGGCAGATGAAGGTGCTGCGCGACTTCATCAACAGCTTCGATTTTGTCAAGATGCAGCCGTTGTCGTCGGTGGTGACCAACAAGGCGTTCAATGGCGTCACCTCGCGGGTGCTGGCCGAACCGGGCAGGGCTTACGCGATTTACCTTGCGTCGGGCGGCGAAAAACCGGCCCCGCGTCAGGCGGTCATCGGGTTGGAACTCGCGGCGGGTACTTACCGCGCGGAATGGGTCGATCCATTGACCGGCGCGATTGGCAGGCGCGAAACCGTGAAGAGTAAAAAGGGCCTGGTCGTGCTTACCTCCCCTCCGTACCACGACGACATCGCGCTAAAGCTGGTCAAAAAGTGACGCGCTGCGTGGGGCGCTCCTCAGAACGGAGAGTGAAGTCGCCCGTCAATCACCCACCGTGACTGTCCACATCCCTCGTGGAGCGTTTGTCGTTCCGCTGCCGATGGTATCGGTGATCCTGAGCGTCTGCACATGGCCGTCGTGAAAAAGATAATTGAAGCGCTGGCCGTGAAGCCCGTAAGCAAACGATCCCCATGCGCGCCTCCCACCGCTCACAATCTGGTACGGGGTCTGGTCCCCGGAATTTGCGGGTCCGGTCGGGCCCATGCAGAATGAAGGCCAGTCGTTTCCGGCAATGTTGCCGCCCTCAGGTTGTTCCACGAGCAGGAGGGTCCCTGTCGGATCTTTCACGATGCTGCTTTTGTAACCGGGCGGATCCCACGGCGGCAGGGAGCCGTTGTTGTTCGCGATATAGACACCCACGCCGTGCGTCGGCGACGCCGGGATGGTGTTCGGTCCCACGATGTCGTCGCCGTTCATGGCATACGTTCTCCGCTGGGCGAACTTCGCCCATACGATGGTAATCTCGATTTTATCAGCGGGACATTTCAGAATCTTGGGAACAACCAGGGGATCCGCCAAAGCGCCCGAAGCACCCACCAGTAAATCCGCGTCCGAATCCGTGCCGCCGATGTTGCGGTGAATATAATCGTCCCACGATAACTGATATTGGTAATCGCCGGTCCTGAATGCTGTCGGCGGATACTGGTCATTGTGGTCCAGGACAAAAAGGTCGAAGCCAAGCCCAAGCTGTTTCATCTGGGACGTGCACTTCAACCTCTGCGCACGGGCCTTGGCGCTGGATAGCGCGGGGAGGAGCAAGGCGGCGAGGATGGCAATGATCGCGATGACGACCAACAGCTCAATCAGGGTGAACGCGCGCCGGAGGAAAGTTCGGCCGGAAGCCTGGCGATTCGCGTTCATATTCGACTCAACCTTCCGTCATTGCTTCACCAGAATCACCTGTACGGTCTTCGCGTCAATTGCAAATTTCTGGCCGGCCGGCGCCTGCGGCATGTCTTTCACGTACCCAGCCGCGACCACTTCACTGAAAGTCTTTGGCAGGCGCTGGTGTTCGAAACTGTATTTGCGCAGAGCCTGGGTCAAATTGCCCAGCGTTGCGGCCAGGTCGGCCGCGGGCATATCCGAACGCGGAACCGACGCAGGCGTTTGCTCCGCCGCCGGCGCTCCGGCGGCTGTCGGCGCAGGTTCCGTTGACGAAGCCGGGGCTGGGGAAGCGGTTTCCGGGCGTTTCCCGCAACCCGTGAAGGCAAAAGCAACGATCAATGCCAAAACCAGGAGAGGTGTCATGCCGTTAAGCAAATCAGACCCGCGGAAAAAAACAAGCAGCCTGTCGGCTGGCGCAATCAGGAGCCGGGCTAATTTTCTTTCGCGCACCCCGTCGCGATGATAAGGGATTGCTGTGTGCCGTGGCGTCACCAGCCGTATGACGATGACATCGCCGGTCAATGGCGCGAAGGTGCATCGGCCTCGTTGGATATGAAAATAAAGAAGTCTGGCAAACTTGATGTCCACCCACGTCACGGCGACCTGCGAACGGGCCGCTTGCCAACGCTGAATCCAAACGGGCATTGAAATGAACCCGACCATTCCCTTCCCGCGCATGTTTGCGGTGCGCCAGAAGTTCCCCACATCGCCGCCGCTGGACGTTGCCGCGACGATCCGGCGCGAATTCATGGCGCGAAATCTCCTGTCGAACTTGAGGCCGGGCGCGCAGATTGCAGTGGCCGTCGGCAGTCGGGGCATCAGCAACGTCAAAGAAATTGTCGCTTCAGTGCTGGGCGTGTTGAAAGCTTCCGGCGCAAGCCCATTCATCCTGCCGGCGATGGGCAGCCACGGCGGAGCGACCCCCGAAGGCCAGACGGCCATACTCGAAAGCTACGGCATCACCGGACAAAGCATGGGCGTTCCGATTCACGCGTCGATGGAGGTCGAGCGCATCGGGCAAACCGCTGAGGGTGTGGAAGTGGTATGCAGTGTGGAGGCGCTGCGCTCGGACGGCATCGTGCTCGTCAACCGGGTCAAGCCGCACACGGATTTTCAGGGCGCACTGGGCAGCGGAGTGATGAAGATGAGCGTCATCGGTCTCGGCAAACGGGCGGGCGCCGCGGCCTGTCACGCCGCGGCATCGCGCCTCGGCTACGAGCACACTCTCCGCTCCATCGCGCGCGTCATGCTGCGCAACGCGCCGATACTTTGCGGCGTGGCGATTGTCGAAAACCAGTTCCACGATACCGCCCGCATCGCGGTGCTGGAATGCGACGAGATCGAAGAACGTGAAAAGGGATTGCTCGAGGAAGCGCGACGGCTCATGCCGCGGCTGCCGTTCGACGGTATTGACCTGCTGATCGTGGATCGCATCGGCAAAAACATCAGCGGCTCCGGCATGGACCCGAACGTGACGGGCCGCTGGGTGCACGGCTACTCGACTTCGCTCGGTTCCGACAATCCGGCGAGCCCGATGATTCGACGCATTTTCGTGCGCGATCTCACGCCGGAAACCCACGGCAATGCCATCGGCATCGGCTTCGCCGACCTCACCACGACGCGACTGGTTGAAGCGATGGACAAGCCGGTGACCTATATCAACGCGTTGACCTCGCTCACACCGAACGGGGCGAAGATTCCCATTCATTTCGTCACCGACCGCGAGTGCATTGCCCACGCGCTGACGTCGCTCGCGATTCCCGACACGCGTCGGGCGAAAGTCGTGCGCGTCGCGGACACACTGTCCCTGGCAACCCTGGAGGTGTCGGAAGCTTACTCGAACGAGGTCAAACAACGCACGGATTTGGAAGCGCTTGAAGAGCCTCGCGAAATGCGGCTCGATGCAACCAACGATCTCGAAGAGTAGAAACAGATCAAAGAATTCCCACTCAACAACCGTGTCATATCCGGAAGAGGGCGTAACCATGGCACCCAGAAAGACTTTTTTATCGTTTTCCGGATATTTGTTGCAGATGAAGCAGGGCACGGACAACGCGATGCCGGGCGTCATGAAGCGGAGAATTTGATAGAGCTGCCGCGATCCATGTCCTCCAGCAACCGTCCGCGGCTCACCGAGCCGGTCAAAACTGGTCCACGGCCACGACGCGCAGGATTTCTTCCAGTGGGGTCTGGCCCGCCAGCACGCGACGCAACCCCATCTGAAAGAGGGTTTGCATCCCTTGTTGAATGGCGACCTGTTGCAACGAGCGGGTCGGCAGCTTTTGCAGAATTGCGTCCCGGACCACTTCGTCCACAACGAGCATCTCAGTTACCGCCGTGCGGCCGGAGAACCCGGTCTCCAGACACTCCTTGCAGCCCACACCGCGCCGGAAGGTGGCGGCCTCGACCGCTTCGGGCGGCAGCAAGCGCATCAGGCCTTGTTCGGGCTGATAAGGCTGCGCGCAATACGCGCAGTTTTTGCGGATCAGACGAAGGCCAATCACGCCAATGATGCTGGAGGACAGCAAAAAGGGTTCAATGTCCATGTTGATCAGGCGCGCGAAAACGCCGGCGGTGCTGCCGCTGTGGATCGTGCTGATCACCAGATGACCAGTGAGACCGGCCTGCACGGCGATGGCGGCCGTTTCCGGATCGCGGATTTCGCCGATCATGATGACCTGAGGGTCCTGGCGCATCAGCGAGCGAAGAGCAACCGGGTAGGTGAATTCCTTATGCGGGTTGATCTGCGCCTGGCTGACCATGGGCAGGTTGAATTCCACCGGATCCTCGACCGTGCTGAGGCTGATGCTCGGTCCGGAGCGTTGCACGAGATGGTAAAGTGCGGCGTAAATGGCGGTGGTCTTGCCGGAGCCGGTCGGCCCGGTGAGCAAAATCAATCCGCTCGGCCGGGCCAGGAGCTTGATGAACCTTTGAAGCGTGTCGTCCTCGAAACCGAGGCCGCCCAGGTCGAAGCTGCGGTTGCTGGGGTCGAAAATGCGGATGACGATTTTTTCGCCGCGCACGGTGGGGAAAACGTTGATACGGAGTTCGACGCCGCCAAGTTCGGGATTGGCCGGCGCGTGGCCTTCCTGCGGGAGGTCGGCTTGATAAGAAATCAGGCTGGCCATTACCTTGAGCCGGCCCGAAATCTTCTCCATCAAATCGAGCGGCAGGTGGACAAGCTCGTTGAGCACCCCATTGAGGCGGATGCGCACGACAAGCGTGCTCTCCCAGGGCTCAATGTGGATGTCGCTGGCGCCTGCCTTGATGGCGTCGATGAGCAGATAATTGACCAGCGCGCCGATTTCGACGGCCCCTTCGGCGACTGACTGCAGATAGCGAGTAGTCTGGTTCACACGTATCCCTGGTTCTCTTTGGCGGCTGAACGGTCAGCATCTTAGCGGCTATTCGGGGTGTGGCCAGTCCGAAATTGGGCAAAATACGCTCCAGAGCGTGCTGCAACAATATGCAGACATGGCGGTTGGACGCTGCGCCTGTTTTCCATCGCGTTCTCCATATTTCATCAAAAACGGGCATCACAACACCCCAAATCGGGTCGAAGAACCATTTCGCGATTGACCCGGCAAAATGAAACACCTACAAAGAATTCCAACACGTCAGCCACGACCAACAGCCAAGTTCCGCTACATCTATGCCCGAACGACTTCGTTGCGCGGTAATTGGAACCGGCGGTTTCGGCCACGATCATCTCAACAGCCTTCTGCATTGTCCTCGCGCCACCGCAGTGGCCGTCGCTGAAACGAACCCTGAACGGCTCAAGGAGGCGGCGGATCGTTACAAAATCTCCCGCGCCTACGCCGACTACCACGATCTGCTTGATCAGCCTGATATTGACGCCGTGACGATCGCAGTGCCGAACCATCTTCATGCGCGCCTGGCCATTGACGCATTGCAGGCGCGCAAGCATGTACTGCTGGAAAAACCAATGGCCACGAACGCCCGTGACGCGGCCAGGATTATCGAAGCGGCGAAAAAAACTCGGCGAACGCTCATGGTCGCCCAGAATTTCCGTTTCAACCGCCACACCCAGGTTGCGAAAGCGATCGTCGAACGCGGCGATCTTGGGGAAGTCTATCACGCGCGGTGCTTCTGGCTGTGGCGGAGCAATATTCCGCGCATCGGCTCGTGGTTCACTCAAAAGCAATTCTCCGGCGGCGGCTGCACGGCTGACCTCGGTGTGCACATGCTCGACACCTGCCTCCACCTGCTCGGCGAGTTCGACGTGAAGTCGGTATCGGCGCAAACCTTCGCCAAGTTCGGACCGCGCGGCCTGGGCGAGACCGACTGGGGCAAGGGCGCCATCGACCCC